>SKZA01000289.1 GCA_007127595.1 Kiritimatiellia bacterium | reverse complement strand
TCCGCGTGCGCGCTGAATGCGTTGAGCACCTTCACTTCCGCCTTGCGCTGGAAGATGTCGCCGAAGATCTTCACCTCTTCCTGCTCTTCCACCAGACGGCGTCCCAACGTGTGCGACGCCTGGAACCCAACAATCACGACCGTGTTGTCCGGATTCTCGATGCCGTGTTTCAAATGATGCAGAATACGGCCATACTCGCACATGCCCGATGCGGCGATTACGATACAGGGTTCTTTGGACGCCGTGACCTCCTTCGATTCCGACACGCTGCTGGTAAACTTGACCCACGAGGGACGCATGACGTCGCCCACCTTCCCGCGCAGTTCATGGTAATCGTCGTCCATGTACTGCCCGCTTTCGTTGAAGACATGCGTGATCGCATCCGCCATCGGGCTGTCCACATAGACGGGGATTTCGGGTAGTTGCTCTTCGCTGTACAGCTTGGCCAGATGGAAGATGATCTCCTGCGCCCGCTCCAGCGCAAACGAGGGGATCATGACTTTTCCGCCTCGTTCAATCGTACGTTTGATGACCTCACACAACTGGTCATCCGCCTGAGCGGCATCGGCATGTTCCCGATCGCCATACGTGCTTTCGATGACGAGCACATCGATCTCATTCATGGGTTCCGGATCGCGGACGATCGGCAATCCCTTTCGCCCGAGATCCACCGCCACCCCAAGCCGGACCGATTTCCCATTCTCCTTGAGCGTAAAGACGTTCATGGCCGAACCGAGAATATGACCCGCCTCAATGAACGACGCCTGAATGCCGGAAGCGACCGTAATGGTTTCGTAGCCCGTGCCCCGGAACAGTTTCAAAGCCGCCTCGGCGTCCTCCAACGTGAAGAGCGGCACGACCGGCTCCATACCCTTGCGGTTCGTCTTCTGGTTCAGATAAGCGGCGTCCTGTTCCTGGATCTTCGCGGCATCCTTTAACATGATGTCGCACAGATCCCGAGTGACGCGCGTCGCGTAGATGGGCTTGTCGAAGCCGTGCTTGGCCAAGATCGGAATATTTCCGCAATGATCCACATGGGCATGGGATAGAATCAACGCGTCGACATCCGCGAGATTGTCCGGCACGCGTTCATTAATCTCACGCGCCTGCTTGCGACGTCCCTGAAACATGCCGAAATCGCGAAGCACCTTCGTGCCGTTCGCTTCGATCAGGTACTTCGTGCCCGTAACGGTTTCCACACCGCCCAAAAACTGTATGCGCATGCCGTTCTCCGCGTTATGGTTTGTCTACCCATGACGAAAATAACGAAGCGTACGAGGAAACACAAGACCGGCGCCCGGCCACCTCATGGAGGGACGGCCTCCGTGCCGTCCGCCGCACCTCCCTTGGTCCAAGTCTACCACGAACTGTATCGCGCTTGGGGTCCGCAACATTGGTGGCCGGGGCGGACGCGCTTTGAAATCATTGTCGGCGCCATCCTCACACAGAACACGGCATGGACGAATGTGGAGAAGGCGATCCGCCGCCTGCGCAAGGAAGGCGCGCTCAACCCCGACACCTTGCATCGCGCGCCCCTGCGCACACTTGCGAATTGGATTCGGCCTGCGGGCTATTTCAACGTCAAGGCGCGCCGGTTGCGCGCCTTCACCGACTTGCTCTTTGAGCGCTTTGACGGAAAGCTGAACCGGTTGTTCGCGCTGGACACCCCTGCGTTGCGCGATGTGTTGCTCGGTGTGAACGGCATTGGACCGGAAACGGCCGACAGCATTCTGCTCTACGCCGCGAACCGACCGCAGTTTGTCATCGACGCCTACACCAAACGCGTACTGGTTCGGCACGGCTGGATATCGCCGTCGGCGACATACGATGACATGGCCCGTCTCTTCATGGACCTGCTCCCGGGCAACGTCGACATCTTCAACGAATATCACGCCCTGTTTGTGCGATTGGGCAAATATCACTGCAAACCGAAACCGCGCTGCGATGTGTGCCCGCTTAAACATCGCCTGCCGCCGGGCGGCCCATTCTGAATCGCAGGGCGCAGCAACATGGCCGAATTGCGTTAAGCGGTCTCTACCGTGTTAACCATGCGGTTGAGGATTCCCGGGAAGCAGGATAGGGCGGCGCATGCCGCCGCGCGGCGCTCGGCAAGCGCGTCCTGCCCGTTGCGGGCACATCCCGGGCACATGGTTTCTACCAAGGCCGGCTCGGTTCTATTCCGCCAATAGCCCTACGGCTTCCGGACGCCAGATGCCGAGTTGCCGTTCGCGCGCCTCCGATTCAAGCGCAACGTATTGCTCTCGGCGCGGATGTTCGATGTCCGCCGCATAGACCTGTCCGCCCTGCAGAAGCTTCCGTGCGATATCGATGCCCGCGACTTCCGCATACACCCAATACCGCCCCTCTTCGTCGCGAGCCTCCTCGCCGAGGGGATGGGTGATGTGCAAACCCCGCCGCATGATCCACGCCGACAACGTGTTTCGTGATACCTGTCCCTGCCGGGCCAACCAAGCGGGATCGACCCCGCGTCGAGCCGCTTGCTCCATCAGATCCGGCGCGCCGTCCATTCGCGGCGCCTCCACACCCAGCAAGCGTACCCAGCGTTCTTCGTCCACCTGTTGAACGCGCAAGACTTCGGCGTTGGAGATGTCCATGCAGCGCCAGAGCATGGAAAACGCGTCGCTACGATCGGCGGCCCCCGTCAAATAGGGCGAGAGTCCGAACGTGAAGAGCAGACAGAAGCCGAGTAACCCGACGAGGAAGATGGTGATAACGATTCGGCTTTGTCGCTTATTCATCAGTCGTTCCCCAACGCGCCGGACAAGTACAGGTCGTATGCCGAAAGATCGAGCATCCCATGACCGCACAGGTTGAACAGGATCACCTTCTTTTCGCCGGACTCGCGGGCCCGGACGGCCTCATCCACCACGGCGCGTATCGCGTGTGCCGGTTCCGGCGCGGGCACCAGCCCCTCGCTTCGCGCGAACAGCACGGCGCTCTCAAAGATCTGGTCCTGCGGATAGGATACGGCGTCGATCAAGCCGAGCTTGCGGGCATGACTGACCATCGGGGCCATACCGTGATACCGCAACCCGCCTGCATGAATACTCGGCGGCATGAAGTCGTGGCCGAGCGAGTACATCATGAGGAGCGGCGTCGTTTCCGCGGTATCCCCGAAATCATATTTCAATTCGCCTTTGGTCAGCGTAGGACAGGAGTCCGGTTCCACGGCAATGATGCGATACGACTTGTTATCGTGCAGCTTGCGGCGAATAAAGGGAAAGGCCATGCCCGCAAAGTTGCTGCCGCCGCCCACGCATCCGATAATCACGTCAGGCTCTTCGCCCGCCAATTCCATTTGCTTGATGGTTTCTTCGCCGATAACGGTTTGATGTAGACAAACATGATTCAGAACGCTGCCCAGCGCGTACTTGGTGTCGGGCGTCTTGATCGTGTCTTCGATGGCTTCACTGATGGCAATGCCCAGCGAGCCGGAACATTCCGGATCATCGGCCAACACCTTGCGTCCGAAATCCGTTTCCAGGCTGGGACTGGGATGCACGCTGGCGCCCCATGTCTGCATCAGCAACTTACGATACGGTTTCTGATTGAAACTGACGCGCACCATGTACACGACGCATTCGAGTCCGAACATCCGGCAGGCCATCGCCAGCGACGCGCCCCACTGTCCGGCGCCCGTTTCCGTGGCCAGCCGCTTGACGCCCGCCTGACGATTGTACCACGCCTGCGGAACGGCGGAGTTCGGCTTGTGACTGCCCGCCGGACTTACGCCCTCATACTTATAATAGATGTGCGCGGGGGTCTGGAGCGCCCGCTCCAAGCGAACGGCCCGCATCAGGGGCGTCGGGCGCCACAGCGCATAGATCTCGCGAACCTCGTCGGGGATGGACACGAACTCGTCCTGACACATTTCCTGTTCGATCAGGTTTTCGGGAAAGATCGCCTTCATGTCGTCCAACCCTACGGGTTCGCGCGTACCCGGATGCAGCGGGGGCGCCATCGGCTCCGGGAAATCGTGTCCGAGATTATACCACTGCTTCGGAATCTCGGATGCGGGCAACGTAAACTGGGTAATCTGACTCATCTTCCTCTTCCTTTTTATCTATGCGGATTCGTTCAATGGCTTAACTGCCCGGATGTTCGACCGGAACACCGGTCTTACAAAGCGGACATTCCGCCGGCGACCAAGTTGTCGGCGTCATTTTCAACAGGCTATACAACGGATAAGCGAACGACGCCCGGCCGCCGCTTCGATCCACGAGCACAAGAATGGCGACGATTTCGCCGCCACGCTGTTCGACAATATCAATAATCTCCTGGACGCGACCGCCCCGGGTCACAACGTCCTCGGCGATGACAACCTTCTCGCCCTTTCGAATGTCGAACCCACGGCGCAAGACC
>SKZA01000375.1 GCA_007127595.1 Kiritimatiellia bacterium | reverse complement strand
TGACGCCTTCACCGGGATAGACCGCGCCGGCGGAGATGATGAGTTTCATGGCGTCGGCCACGGTAATGGGTACGACGGTAAGGTCGGTGCGCGGGACAAACAACAGGACGCCTGAGGTCGGGTTCGGCGTGGTTGGAATGAAGATCGCGGCCCGCGTCGCATCGGGCGCCTCGCTGCTGGGGAAACGCTTGTTGAAATTGGCGGGCACGTTGGACGTGACGAACGCCATGCAATGCAAGCCTTTGCGCGGGTATTCCACGAGCACGACTTCCTTAAACATGGTCTGCCGTTGTGCGAAGATCGTCTCACTGATGTGTCGGACCTGCAGGTAGATCTTGTTGAAGACGGGAATCCTGACCAAGATGCGCTCGGCCAAACGATACAGGTGGCGTCCGAAATAGCTGCGCACAAAGAATCCGATCAGAAAAAGCGCCAGTAACACCAGAATAACCGCAATGGATTGGCTCAAGATGACTTTCACCGTTCCGTCGCGGACGGCTTCCGGCAAGATCGCGAATATGATGTCGGTAAGGGTTCGTGTCAGCCAGTTCTGGGCGACCAGCCGGATCAGGAAATGAATGATAAAGCCGGTGATGACGATGGGTGCGACGAGCACAATCCCGACAATGATGTTGTTTCTAATGCTTTTGACGATACCGGCCATGTCTTGATTCCTCTTGTCCTGCTCTTATCACAGTTCCGGCATTTTGCAAATGCGATGCGGAAGTAGGATGGGAAACAGACGCAGGGCTCGCAACTTCCACCGACTAACGGACGTGTTGATTTATTCCCGGCACGTCGCAAGCGGCGCGCCGATTTCGCCGCGTGATTTCGAATAAATCAACACGCCCTAACGGCGCGGCTACACAGGTCATCAAGGCACGCGCTCCAGCTCAAGCCCGTGCGCGCGCAGTTGTTCCATGACACCTTCGTCACCATACAGATGCCATGCGGGGAGGACAAACAAGGCGGTCTCGCCGCCCGTCAGGCGCTCTAAAACAGCTTCCGTCAGGTGTGCGCGTAAAGGTCGTGCTATGCGATCAAAGACGGCGAGGGTGGCCGGATCATCGCCGAGCAGTCGTTCCGTCCACGCGGTCAGTTGCTCTTCATCACCTGCGCACCAGGCATCCGCCAGATGATCCAGAATCAGCGGCAGCTCGCGATATAGCGCGAGCGCATGTTGCAGCAGTTGAAGCCCCTGCTCATGTGTGAGCGCGGCAAAGGCGTCCGCATAGGTCGAGGGTGGCACGATGGATTCCGATCGTTGCCCGGGCGGCAGGCGGATGCCAAGCTGATGTTCCAGCATATCATTGAAATCCCGTTCCATGTCTTCCAGTGCCTTGCCCCACACCAGGAAGGCGATGGCCCAGGGCGGCGCGTGATCCCATACCGCGGCATGCCGGGCGGGGACCGAAAACAGCCTGTTCAGCTCGTTGCGTATCTCGCGTGGGAGTGGTTGAGGCGTTTCGTGTTCCATGTGGTGCGTCGCCGCTTCGGACAGATGCTGGAACCAGACACGCGGGGCCCCTTCCACATGGACGCGCTCGACTTGGTGCAGCAGGTCGGTCAGGAACACATCCAGCAGGAATCCATCGTCGGACTCGATCAACGTGGAAGCCAGAATAAATGACGTAGGGTCGGCGCCGCCTATCCGGTAGAGGGGGCCGGGCGGGGCTTGAACATAATGGGACAGCAAGGGAGACGAATGGGCGGCGGTATGGATCATCAAAAGGGAGAGCGCAGTCGCATAGGCGGGGCCCAGCGCGCGTTCGCGGAAGGGCGCGGTCCATGCGCCTTCCTCCGATTGGCCGGCCAGCAATTCACGGTAGACATGGGCTTCCCATTGGCGCCAGGGAAGTCCGCCATGATGATATGTCGCCCTATGATTATAGTAGGCGGCGAAGAGCGGCCACTGCAGTGTCTCCGGCCATGACGGGGTCGCATGGAGCGCGTCCATCCAGCCGCGCCGCGCCGAGTGGGACAACCCCCAGCCGGCCAGTTGCAAGCCGTACAGGGCGTACCCGTTCATGACGGGTTGTCCAACCCCTCTATACAGATAGCCGTAACGACCGCTGCCGTCGCGTTGCATGCGGGCGAGATCGTCAGCCGCCCGGTGGAGGGCGGCCTGTATTTCATCTTCATACATGCCTTGCTGGAGAGCGGAGAAGAGCGCATCCATTTGCACGACGGTCAACGGCGTGCTGCGATTCCGTCCGGTCGCGTATCCGTAATGCCAGCCACCCGCCGGCTGTTGGCCATCAAGGATGCGGCGTATGCCGCGCTTGACCGCTTGACGCAATTCCGGGATCGAATCGGCATAGATGAGCAGGGCATCCGCCAGGGCCTTGGTCACGAGCGCATGCTCGTAGGGCCATTCGGCAGCCGCGGCTCGACTGAATGTACCGTCTTTTTTCTGGCGTGACAGCAGGTATTGGATCGTGTTTTCCCAATAGAGTGGGAAACCCGTTTCCGACATGCGCTCATCGCGCAGGGCAGCGGACAGGGCCAACGCGGATACCGCGGCAGGATAAGGACTCGCCCATGAGCCGTTCTCGTTCCGATGGGTCATCAGCCAATCCATGCCGAGCCGGGCGGCTTTAAATGCTTCGTCCGGAATCGGCTGCATCGCGTGGTCGACCGACGCGCGGCGTGGCGGCGGATGGATAAGGTCCTCGCGATGCGAGATTCGATCCGGTTCTGCATGTCGCGGAATCTGACATGCCGGGATCACGAGAAGGGCAAGCAGGGCCACGGTTACTCCGACACACGCGCGGCTTGCCCGAGACAAAATCAACTCAGAGGTTCCTTTTGTTCCGTGATGATCGGCAGATTAGGCGCCTTTTCGGCGTTGAGCTGGATGAAGTGCTCCCATTTTCCGGGGACATCCCGATCCAGAAAGATCGCCTCGACCGGACATTCCGGTACGCACGCGGCGCAATCGATGCAGGCGTCCGGATCAATCCAGAGACATTTTTCGTCTTCGCGAAACGCGTCCACGGGGCAAACCGTCACGCAAATCGTATTCTTACAACCGTAACAGGGCTCTGTAATAATATGTGCCATAAGCAAAAAGTCTTGTTTGTGTTCAATCAATCGTTCTTCACTCTACACGAGATGTCAATACAGGCCGGAGAATTTGAACAGGAGCCCGCAGAGACTCGAGTGCGGGAAAGACGGTTCATTGGGGCGGCAAACCAGCGAATAAGGACTCAACTGGAGGGACGACCTCCGTGTCGTCCTGCTCGCCGTCATGATCCTGCTCGGACGGGACAGAGCCCGTCCCTCCAAGGGAGATGAGTTGCTGTTGTAGGGACGACCTCCGTGTCGTCCTAAAGAAGAATAACTTAAGTAGATTGTTTTCGGACACAACATCATCAATCGCTGGACTCGGCTCGGCGGGAGCCTCGCCCTCCATGTGCTTTTGAAATTCTTGGCATTCTGAATGGAGGGCGACGCTCTGCGGAGCCGCAAACAGGTTTATGCATGATCCATGTGGTCTCTGCGTGCTTCTGTTCAAATCGTGACAATGAATGGGAGATTGGAATGAATTGGGGCGCGATATTCGATTGGGACGGGGTGATCATCGATTCATCCGAACAGCATCGCATGTGCTGGGAACGAATTGCTGCGGAAGACGGACGCACGTTGCCGGAAGGTTACTTCAAGAAAGTGTTCGGGATGAAGAACGAGCGTCTGATCCCGGAGATCCTGGACTGGGAACATGAGCCGGAGGCTGTTCGGCGCATGGCGGACCGTAAAGAGGCGCTGTATCGGGAGATTGTCCGCGAGAACGGGATCGAACCGCTGCCCGGCGTGCGCGAGTGGTTGGAATCGCTGAAAGGGGCGGGGGTGCCCTGTGTGATTGGTTCGTCCACCTGCCGCGAAAACATCGAATGTGTCATCGACGTCATTGGACTGCGCGACTTCTTTCAGGACATCGTGTCCGGCGACGACGCCACACACGGCAAACCGCACCCGGAAATCTTTCTCGTTGCCGCCGTCCGCCTCGGCCTTCCGCCCGAACGGACCGTGGTGTTCGAGGATGCGTTGGTAGGGATCGAAGCCGCGCAACGCGGCGGGATGAAAGTCATCGCCGTCGCCTCGACCAATCCGCCCGAGCAACTTCAACATGCGGATCGCGTCGTCCGGCGATTGGATGAATTGACGGTGAACGAACTGGCGCGTTGGTTCTGGGACTGATCAGCAAGGTCGGCTTTCCGTAGGCTCTTTGTAGAGGCCGCCCCGTAAATGCGGGGCGGACCGCGCATGTGGGATGTGCCCGGTCTTCGCATCCGCCTTCGCAAGGCCTACGGTAATCATGAAAGTGGGCTGCCCTCCAATAACGGTTTAAGATGACCGTAAACCAACGGAGTCACCCTTACGGGGCTCCAAGCTAC
>SKZA01000046.1 GCA_007127595.1 Kiritimatiellia bacterium | reverse complement strand
TGTCATGCGTAATGAAAGGGAGCGCTGGATCATGAATAAGAATATGTTGCGTTGGGCGGGTATTGCCGTCTTGTGCGTGTTTTTGGTGGGCACGGCCGAAGCGCGGGAACAGGACGTGCGCGAGGCGATTGTGAAGGTGTACACGGTGCATAACGTGCCGGACTACTACAATCCGTGGGCGATGCGCGGGACCCAACAAACCACAGGATCGGGCGCGATCATCGACGGGCGTCGGATTCTGACAAACGGACACGTGGTGCGCGATCACACCTTCATCCAGGTGCGTCGGTTCGGCGAGTCGCGGCGTTACCAAGCGCGGGTGAAATTCGCGTCGCATCAGGCTGATCTGGCGATTTTGACGGTGGACGATCCTCATTTTTTTGAAGACGTGGAGCCGTTAACCTTCGGCGAACTGCCGGAAGCGCAGGAAGAAGTGAATGTGTACGGTTTTCCGGTCGGCGGCGATACCCTCAGCATTACCAAGGGCGTCATTTCTCGCATCGAGCATCAAACGTACGTGCATAGCTCGGTTCCTCTTATCGCCGTGCAAATCGATGCCGCGATCAATCCGGGTAACAGTGGCGGGCCGGCCATTGTGGACGGTCGGATCGTCGGAGTGGCGATGCAGGGCGTGCCGCAGGCGGATAACATCGGCTATATTGTGCCGAAACCGGTCATCGAGCATTTCTTCACCGACATAGAGAACGGGCGTTTGGACGGGATCCCGAGTCTCGGCATCGTGCCGCAAGTGATGGAGAATCCCGATATGCGGCGTCATTACGGGATGGAGGAGGAACAAACCGGCGTGCTCGTGACCAAGGTGGCGTATGGCTCTTCGGTGGACGGCATTCTGGAGCCGGAAGACGTGTTGTTAAGCATACAGGGGCAACTGATTGCGGACGACGGGACCGTCGAATTCCGGCCCAAGGAACGGACGAGTTTTTCCTATTTCGTTCAACAGAACCAGGTTGGCGACACCATTGAGATGGAAATCCTGCGTAACGGCGAGCCGATGACATTGGATATTACCCTGAAACACCCGATGCAGCGTGATTGGTTGATTCCGATGGAGATGTACGATGTGCTACCGACCTATTACATCTATGGCGGCGTGGTGTTTGTTCCGCTGACCAAGAACCTCATGCGGATGTGGGGCCCGAATTGGTTCAACGCGGCGCCGAAGGAGTTTGTCGTTCAATTGCAAAACAATGTCGTTACCGAAGACAAGGATGAGCATGTCATTGCCCTCCGCGTCCTGGCTGCGGACGTGAATCAGGGCTATCACACGGAGAGCAACTGGTTCATTGAAAGCGTGGACGGGGAAAAAGTGCGCAATCTGCAACATCTGATCGAACTGATCGAGGCGGGTGAGGGAAACGAGTATGTGGAGTTCCGCAATCCGGGCGGCAAGCGGATGATCCTGGACCGCGAGAAGGTGAAACAGGAGGAGGAAGCGATTCTCGCGATATACCGCATCCCGCAAGATCGTTCGGATGATTTGATGTAGGAGGAGGGGGAAAACGGGTCGAAATCATAAGGTTCCAGCTCATATAGTAATTTCTATTGCAATATATAGACGATAACGTCATTATTCCGCAATGAAATTCGGAGATTTGCAAGAGCTTTTAGGGGATCAAGCCGTATTTCGTGTGGGCACTCTACTGGCGGGGCAGGAAGAGCCTGCGCATGTTCGGCGGCAGCTGGCGAGGTGGGTGAAGGCTGGCAAGGTGGTTCCCCTGCGGCGGGGGCTTTATGTGCTTGCGGAACCGTATGCCAAGAAACAACCGCACCCTTTTATTCTGGCCAATGAAATGCGCCGCGCCTCGTATGTCAGTATGCAATCGGCCTTGGCTTGGTACGGTTGTATTCCGGAGTATGTGCCAGCCATCACCAGTGTGACCACGGAGCGACCGGAAGAAATCGAAAACCCGAAGGGCCGATTCATCTTTCGGCATATCAAGCGAAAACTACTCTGGGGCATGGAGCAATTAGAGGTTACGCCATCGCAAGTCGCGCTCGTGGCCTCTCCCGAAAAAGCCTTGCTCGATCTACTCTATCTGGTCCCGCACAGCGATACCGAAGGATATCTTGATGAACTGCGACTGGACCCTGGTGTTCGCTTGTCGTTGGACCGTCTTCGAGTACTCGCCACCCGCACGGGATCCCGAAAGGTTGTGCGCGCTATCCGTCATCTTACAAGGGTTTGGGAGCGCACGGAGGAGGGGGAGCCGGTATGAAAGATCTACTCTTGAATACGCTCGAGAATGAGCCGGACGCCATGCGCAAGCGAAACCGGGCGCGCGAGTTCCTGCAGGCGCGTATCCTGCTTTCCCTGCAGGATCAAGGGGCGTTCGCCTATTGGGCCTTTGTGGGCGGGACGGCGCTACGCTTCCTCTACGACCTGCCGCGCTATTCCGAAGATTTGGACTTCTCCCTCCGGTCCCCGAACGATGAAGCTCGATTCACCTCCATCCTTCGTGCTGTGAAGTCGGATCTTGCTGCGGAGGCGTACGAAGTAGATGTGCGGGTCAAAGAACAGCGTACGGTTGCTGCTTCCATGATCAAATTCCAAGGCCTGCTCCACGAATTGGGGCTTTCTCCGCATCAAGACGAAACATTTGCCATCAAGGTGGAGATTGATACGAACCCGCCTGAAGGGGCGGCCTTTGCTACGCGGCTGGTGCGTAAACATTTCCTGTTAAATCTTATGCAGTATGACCGGCCCTCCCTGTTGGCCGGGAAACTGCATGCGCTTTTAACAAGGAAGTATACGAAGGGGCGGGACCTATATGACTTGATGTGGTATCTCGCATCACGGGATTGGCCGGAACCGAACGTGAATTTGCTGAACCACGCCTTGCATCAGACGGGATGGGACGGGGAACCGCTAACGCAGCATTCATGGCGGCAGGTGGTCGGCTCGCGCCTTAAGACCGTAAACTGGGAACAAGCCCGAGCCGACGTCGCTCCCTTTCTGGAGCGAGGCCAGGAGCTATCCCTTATTGTGCCGGAAACGTATGAAAGGTTATTGGGTTGATTTCGGATAGCAAGACCCAGCAAAACTTTGGTGGGGATAGAGGATGTGAAACACGAGCCAATGCATGAGCGCCCCCTTATCGAGAGTCTTTCCAGCATGCGCTTGTATGGGGCAATGAAGACAGTTATCCGGCGATTTTTCTTAGCCGCCGGCGTGTTCTTCGTTCTTCTCTTTGCACTTTGCTGGACGTCTTACCCGTGGCGCGTATATCACTGGTTGTCCATGCCCGATGCGCGTTTGGACGGGGCGCCCGAATGGATCGTGGTGCTGGGGGGCGGGGGCGTTCCGAGTGAGTCGGGCCTGATGCGGACCTATTACGGCGCGCGCATCGCTGAACAGTTTCCCGATGCGCGTATACTCATTGCCCTTCCCGCCGACCCGGACTCGAAAGACAGTGCGTTGGGTCGGATGCAAGACGAGTTGGTCATGCGCGGCGTCGATCGCGCGCGGATTGACCTGTTACCGCACGGCGCTAACACGCGCGCACAGGCCGTGGCGATGCGGGAGCGCCTGACGCTTGATGACGGGATCCTGGTCGTGACGTCCCCCGAACATGTGCGGCGCGCGGTCCGCACATTTGGCCGCGCAGGTTTTGAGCGAGTCGGCGCGCATGCGGCGGCCGACACACATGCGGAGGGCTCCATGATGGTGACGGAAGAGGGGGTGGGGGACACGCTGCGGGCGCCGACGGTTGAAGGCAGCCTCACGCTACGTTATCGTTTTTGGAATCATTTGACGTATCTAACACGTTCCGCGCGTGAATTCGTGGCATTGGGTTATTACAAGATGAAAGGTTGGATCTAGTTCATGGCCGATACACCCGCATTTTATGATCCGGCCCGCATTGGCACCTTGTTCTACCCAGACGTTGCGCGTATTGCGGAAGAAGCCGCTTCTGCCGCCCTCGTCCCGGCTGAGGAAGACAGGGACAAGGTTCACCTGCTGATCATCGATATGCAGGTGGACTTTTGTCATGAGCAGGGGGCGTTGTACGTGCCCGGTGCGCAGGACGATATCCGACGGTTGATAGAATTCATCTATCGCAACGCGGAGCGGATCACCGATATCACGTGTTCGCTGGACTCGCACCTTCCGTTTCAGATTTTTCATCCGGCTTGGTGGGCCGATGCGTCGGGCGCGCATCCTCCGCCGTTCACGATCATTACGCGAGCCGACGTCGAGGAGGGGACGTGGCGTCCATTGTTTGAGACGGCGTGGTCGTTGGAGTACGTGCGGCGGCTGGAGGAACAGTCAAAGAAGCAGTTGTTGATCTGGCCGTATCATGTGCCCATCGGCGGCGTGGGTCACGCGCTCGATCCGGAATTGTGGTCGGCGGTCTTCTGGCACTCTGTGGCGCGCAAGAGCCAGCCGCACTGGTGGTCCAAGG
>SKZA01000008.1 GCA_007127595.1 Kiritimatiellia bacterium | reverse complement strand
GCGACAGGGTCAACATGACCTGGCTCAACGCGGAAAGAAGTACCGATTCATTCTTGCCCCGCGCATTGTTGGCGTAGAGCACATTGTGTATGGGCCGCGCGAAACCGAGCAGCGTCGCCGACTTCTCCCGGTCAATGGGCAGCGGCACACCATAGCTCGCCGCCGAACCCAGCGGACACTGATCGTTCAGCGTATGCGCCGTGTCGAGCAAAGCCATATCATCCAGTAACGCGTCCACAAACGATGACGCCCACAAGCCCACACTGGACGGCATGGCCGGTTGCATGTGGGTCCGACCCACCATGGGCAATTCCCGATGTTGCCGCGCGAATTGGAGCATGGCACCGGCCAACTGTGCCGTCTCCAGCAAGGTCTCCAACAATTGTTGTTTGGCGTATAACCGAAGATCGGTCGCTACCTGATCGTTCCGGCTCCGGGCCGTGTGTATCTTCTTCCCGATTTCGCCCAACTTGGCAGTCAACGTCCGTTCCACCGCCAAATGCACGTCCTGATCGTCAAGCGTGATGGCGAAGTCACCCGTCCGCGCGGCCTTCATGATGGCCACCAGTTCGGCGACCACATTCTGCACGTCGGCTTCGGAAAACAGCGGCTTTTCCAGCGGCATTTCGGCAAGCATCTTCACGTGCGCCGCGGATCCGATGCAGTCCGCCTCGATGAGCGCGTGATCGAGTTCTACGTCACGGCCCGCCGTGAAGGCCAGCACCTCGTCATCGATACTGCCCACCGTGGTTGTGCGTTTCGTTGCCATAACGCCGGAAGCGTGTCACGGCGCATCCGAACCGTCAAGATGCAAGGTCCACCTCTACAGGCACCCCAATGCCCCCCGCGATCCTCCCGATTATTTTGACGATCGACAAAATAATCGGTCACGGCTTGGTGGAGGGATCGTCACATGATTGTGCATGAGCGGGAAGCGTGTGAGAGGGACTCAGCCCGCAGCGGCATGGCGGCGTTCCAGAATCAGGGTGACGGGGCCGTCGTTCTCGAGGCGCACCTTCATCATCTCCTGGAAACGACCCGTCTGCACCTCGTGTCCGTGCGACTTGAGTTCCTCCACGAAGAACTCGTACAAGGCGCGGGCCAGGTCCGGCGGAGCGGATTCGATATAACTTGGACGATTCCCCTTTTCACAATTGCCGTAGAGGGTGAATTGGCTGACCACGATGAAAGAGCCGCCAGCATCATCGATGGAAGCATTGAGGCGACCGTCTGCGTCATCGTAGATTCTCAAACGCGATACCTTGCGCGCCAGATAACGCGCTTCCTCTTCGGTATCGTCACGAGCGACCGCAAGGAGAATAACGGCGCCGCGGTCTATACGCGCCACGGTCTCGTCCGCCACCATCACGGACGCTGCGTTACAACGCTGAATGACCAGCTTCACGAGGGGACTTATTCGACATGCGAGATGCGCAGGGAATCCAGTCGATTCAGCGCGGCGGCAATCTCATAGCGACGGGGACGGGCCAAATCGCCACGTAAATCCCGCGAGAGACATTCCAAACCCTCGGTGCCGAGATCACGATCTATAAGGTCCATGATCTCTCGGATGGGACGCCCCTCGTCCATGTAGCGTAACTTGGCGTAACACAGAATCAGCCCGATTGTGGCTGTCTGGTGTTTGTCGGCCAGTTGCGTGACGTCCTGCAGGTTAATCATGGAACGCCCAAATTGCAGGAGATCAATCGACTCGGCCTCGATGACTTGATCCAAAGGACCGCTGCTCGCATCAATGCTGCTCGGAACGACCCAACGATTCTTCTCCACCAGGGCGGTGAGATTCACGTCATCGCTTTCCAATTGGAACTGGTCCAAGTCCATGGCCTTCGCTTCCTGCGTAACGTCATATACCTTGTAGCCATCGATGCGTAGGATCGTGTCGGCCACGGGAATGAACTCAGCCACCGACGAAGAACCGCCCACGACAACGGAGACTCCCAGCTCATCCACCAATTGGCGCACCCGCGTGGCGAGCGGCATGACACGCCGACCGGCGTCGGGCATGAGGGCGGTCAATCGACTATCCCGGGTAAGAAACGCGGGCGATGAATTAGATTCATCGTACAGCAGGGCGCGCGCACCAATTTCGAGCGCCTCGACCGTCGCCGCCGCTTGCGCACTGCACGGGTCGGCTTCCGCTGAGGTGTATTCCTCCGTTGCCCCCTCGGCGACGAGCTCGCGCACGAACGGATGAACATCGACCTTTTGGACGCTGCGCCCCGGCTCGGAGGCGATGTGCACGGCGTCGGGCATGGTGATGGCCAGTTCGCGACCGTCACCGGGAATATGATTGTAGATACCGGCGGCGATTGCCCGCATAAGTTGGATGCGCCCGGAATACGCGTCGCCAAGGATCAAGGTGATCCCGCTGGGTATCCCCAATCCCTTGACCGGTCCGGCATTGGGCACATCCACCTCGACCAGCAATTCTTCCGCCACCGTCAACGGCTGAACGTCATCATAATCCGGATAATCCGTGTTACCCAACCGAGCGAGCATGGAGCCTTCGCCGACGAAACTGACCAGACCACGCGTGGGCAGGATCTGACGAACTTGGTCAGCGTCTTCCATGATATCCACAAATTCGGTGAGCTCCGCCTCATTGAGGTTGCAGTAGATGAGCGCGGAATTGACCACGCTGGCCAATTCATCGAAGAAGATCTCTTTGACCCGCTCGCCGTCAATGCGTCCGTCCCGTTGTGGCAACATGACATAGATACGCGCCTCGACGTACTCTTCCGTGAGCAATAACGACGTACGGGGAAGGATCTTCTGTCCGGGAACCGCAATCAACAGGTGACGGCGCGACAACCCCTGCTCATCGTACTGTGTGATGACGTCAATCTGGTCAGCGATGCGGCGGGTCAAATAATCTTCCAATCCGGTGCGCCGCACAGGCGTGTTGTAAAGATGGGACGGGAAACCGGCGATAGCCTGCGGCACGCGCACGAGGAAAAGCGCCGGTTTATCCATATTTTCCACCGGAACTTGGCTGACTTTGAGCACGTATCGCGAAAAGTCGAAGTCACCCGTCAGACGCCCATATTCGGATACCGGTTTATCGGCAATATCCATGAGCGTGTTGTAAAATTCTTTCTTGTCTCTCATTCCACTGATCCTTCTTATGACATCATGCTTAACGGCCGGCTATTAACCGAATGCGCGCCTCGCCCAGATTGATCTGCGTCAAATTATCCAGCACATACCGCTCCTGCTCCAATTGCTCAAACAAGGGCAGAAGCCGTTTTGCGAATCGCTGCTTCATGGGACCGGGCATCGGCAGGTGTCCCAGGGAAACCCGCAATACGTCCACGCCGAATTGTCCGTCCTGCAACCGCGGTTGGCCCTCTATCTCATATGACAATCGCAGAACGTTCCACTCGGCCAGTATATGAACAACAAACGCTTCCTCTGTAAAGGACAGGTTAATCGCGCGCATGTTCAATGCGGTATCCCGCACTTCGGGATCGGGCACTGCCCCTTCCAGCAAGGCGTCGAGGTACCCATTAACTTCGGCCTCTGTCAAAATCCGTTGCAGACGGTGCCCCGCTTCAATGGCGTCATACAACTCGGCCAGTTTTTCGAAGCACGCCTCCGCGTCCTCTCTCGTGCCCGCCGTGCCTTGCGGAGTGGTCGGCCACAGCAGCAAGACCAATACGACGAGCAATAGCGCAAGAACGAGCATACGAACCAGACGTTTGACGAAGCGCCCGATGCTTACACTCCTGCTCGCGCCGAAGCGCACGTGCGACAAATCCAAGGGCGCACTGCAGCGATTACAATATAGGCGGTCCACCAGCAGTTCGTTTCTGGCGCCGCAGGACGGACACTTGACCCATGCCGTCATGCGCCCTTTGCACCGGCGGGCTTGGCCGGACGTGACGAGGCAGAAACCTCTTTCGAGGCCGTCGGCTTGCCGCCGCCGCCCCCGCCCTGCTCCGCTTTTGAGGCCTTCTTGTAGCTATCGCTTCGATAATCCGTGATGTAAAATCCGGATCCCTTAAAGAGCAGGCCGGCGCCCGTCCCAATGCGACGCACAAGCTTCCCACGGCATTTCGGGCACCGCTTCGGCGGGGTCGCGCTGATGCTGTGAAACATCTCGAAATCATGCCCACAGCGATTGCACTCATATTCATAGGTTGGCATGGTTGGTCTACTCCTAAAGCGGGCGGTACTATAGGTTTTGAGCGGGGCCTTGTCAAAATTCAATTCACTTGCGTGAAAGCGAGTTTCAGCTACTCTCGGCACCATGTTCAATCTACCTGCCTACCTGCAAGAAGAGCGCCGTATCATTGATCAAGCGCTGGATGTGCACCTGCCGCCCGACGACACACGCCCCCGGATCCTGCACGAAGCCATGCGCTACTGCGTATTTTCCGGTGGAAAACGACTGCGCCCGATCCTTTGC
>SKZA01000310.1 GCA_007127595.1 Kiritimatiellia bacterium | reverse complement strand
GCTGTGTCCATCCGTGGTTCCCCTCTTCGCGTTCCTGGCGCTCTTTGCGGTTAAGCTTCCCGCGCCCGCTCACGAAACCAGGCGCGGTCCGGTTTCATGTCTTCCTGTGCGGCGTCTTCCGGCCACGGATGGATACGATCCGGGATCTTGAACCTGGGCAAAAACTCCGCCAACGCGGCGCGCATATGCCCCTCCTCACCGACTTCAGATCCATCAATGAACGCGACGGGCCGTTCGCCGTACTCATCATCCGGCACGGCGACCACTACCGCCTGTTCCACGCCCGGCAAATCAAGCAATGCGCGCTCAATCTCTTCCGGATAGATATTCTCCCCTCCCGAAATGAACATGTGGTCCTTGCGCCCCGTGACCGTCAGGTACCCCTCCTCGTCCAACTGGCCGACGTCCCCTGTCGCAAACCAACCGTCCGCATCGACCGGTCGCCGGATCGTTGTCCCTTCGACATACCCCTCGAACAAGGTCTCGCCCTTGACCAGGATCTCGCCGTCCTCCGCAATGCGGACCTGACGATAGCGCAGGACGGGACCCGACGTGGCGGCCTTCGCGCGCGGGGTCGTCGGGGCGCACGCCGTTACCTGAGAATTCATTTCCGATAGTCCGTACGTAAACGCAACGGGATACCCCGCCGCCCGCGCTTCGGACAACAGGTCCTCGGTCACCGAACTGCCCCCCACGAGCACCGCCTTCAGGCGTTTTCGCGCCTCTTCCGGCACATCGGCGCGCATGAGCCGACGCAGTTGCGTGGGGACGACGGAAAGGCGCGTAACGGGAAAACGAGCGAGGGCTTCCGGTAACGAGTCCTTCACATTCATGGTCGCCATGGCCGCGCCGCTCTGCACGCAGCGAAACACAATGCCAAGTCCGCCGACATGGTACAGGGGCAACGATAGCAGCCAACAATCATCGGAACGAAGCCGGATATTCAGGTTCGCCCCGTAGGCGTTGTAATAGTGATTACCGTACGAATGCAGCACGGCTTTCGGGTCGCCTGTACTGCCCGACGAAAAGATGATGGACGCATGCTGATCCAGCGAAATCTTCAGCGCATCGTCGTCTTCGCGGCCGGGCGCCAATTCCCGTGAAACCAGGCCGTCCGGATCCAGACACGTGAACCCGGTCAGCGCGTCCCGACTCTGGTCACTGACACGGGCGATCAATACCGAACATTCAATCGCCTGCAACTGTTTCTTCAGCGGTTCGAGCGGCAAACGCGTGTTCATGGGACAAACGACGGCGCCGGCCCGCATGAGCGCAAAGATCAGCGTGACGTACGCCCAACCGCTTTCCATATAGACGGCGACACGGTTCCCGGGGGCGATGCCTGCGGCCCGCAGCAAGGCGGCCGTGGAAGACACCATGAGATCCAGTTCCCCGTAATGGATGCGGATATCGTCCGCAATGAGGGCCGGGCGATTACGAGAGATGCGTCCCGCTTCGTGCATCATGCATTGGACAACGGCCATCGATGCTAATCCACGTTAACCCGATAGCGTGACCAATCCCATTGATCGGCCGACATGCGCCCGCCCCGTACGACGGGCCGCGGATCCAGAACGTCACTCGCCAACCAACGATACGTGTCCAGCCCGGCCGCCACGTCTTCATCGCTGAGACACGCCGCAAAGCGCGCCAGGCTGACGGTGCCCACGCCCGTTTCCATCATCGCGCTCACCACCGGATACGCACCAATTTCACGCGCGACTTCGGCAAACTCCAGGCAACGCCCGAACCCGCCCAGCAGTGTGGGTTTCAGGATGACGGCCCGCAAACCGGCAAAGGCACGCAGGGCGCTCGGCTCCATGTACCGCAGTGATTCATCGAGCGCAATCGGCACCCCCGTTCCCTGGGACCACGCAAGTGATGCGCGCGCTTCGGCAAACGGTTCCTCGACATATTCAACGTTCATCTCGGTCAAAACGGACAGGTACCGGTCAGCCGCATCGGGGGTCCACGCGCGATTCGCATCGAGACGGAACCGCACTTCGTCCGATGCATGTGCGTTGATGGTATGTAAAAGCTTCACTTCATCGGCGGGGTCCAGACGTCCCACCTTGAGTTTGACGGTGTCATATCCCTCGCGCGCCGCGGCGCGTTCCTGCTTGATCATATCTTCAATCGTTCCGATCAACAGCGCGTTGATGGAGATATTGTCGCGTAACGGCTTGAGATCACTCAACGGTTTGGGCAATAGATCCGGATCGCCCAGGTTGAACAGCGCCATGTCCAATCCGCAACGAACAGAAGGCGTGACCGAACCCCCTTCCACGCGTTCCCCGCCCCATTCCGCCATCACTGCCATTTCTTCGGCGGAACTCATCCCGGGCAACGGCGCAATTTCGCCCCACCCCGTGTTTCCGTTGCCATCCGTCAACTCAACCAACCAGCCGGTGCGCTCCGTCATTTCCTCCCCGGCCAGTTCCAAGGGGCATACGAGCGGAACGGCATACGGGTGTATGGAAATGCTTACGTTCATAATTAAAGTGTACCAGCAATCCAGGTAACCGTAAACAAGAGAGCGAATAGAAGTAACATGCGCGCGGTCCCCCCCAGGACCGGATTCAGCGCGGGCCCTTCAATCCGGGTGATAATCGCGTGCAACGGTTTCAACCCGCCCAGCAGGGCAAGCGCAGAGATAAGGATGACCGCATCGATCCCGTAGCCCCACCACAGGATCAGCGGAACCCCCATACAGGCCGCCAAGACGCAGAAAAGGTATTCCGCGCGGGCAAAGGTTCGTCCAAACCGTACCGCCAGCGTGCGTTTACCCGCCGCGCGGTCCTGATCGACGTCGCGCAGGTTGTTCACCGCCAGAATCGCACACGAAAGAAGGCCCGGCGCAATGCCCGCAATCGTCACGTACATCGGCCATTCCAGTGTTTGCACGTAATAGGTGCCACCGACCGCGATCGGACCGAAGAACACGAGCACGAACAGGTCGCCCAGACCAAGATACGCCAAGGCATAGGGCCCGGCGGTGTACGCGATACCCGCCAGGATGGATAACGCCGCAATCCAGAACATCGGCCACCCGCCCCGCACCACCAGATAGACGCCGATCACCGCAGCCACGGAAAAGACCAGAATTGTGGCCCGCAACATGGCTTCCGGAGTGACCAATCCGGCCTGCGTAGCGCGCAGCGGCCCGATACGTTCCTCCGTGTCCGCGCCCTTCTTGAAATCGGCATAGTCATTGCAGAAATTCGTGCCGATTTGAATCAGCAACGCGCCCGCCATCGCCGCGGCGGCCGCGAGCGCATGGAACCCACCGTCGCCCCACGCCATCGCCGTGCCCATCAATACCGGCGCCACCGCGGCCCATAACGTTTTCGGACGGGCGGCGAGAAGCCAGACGCGGAGAAGAGAGTGTTCAGGGTTCAGGGTTCGGGGTTCAGGGGTCACGAGGGAGTGTCGCGTGTCGGGTGTCGGGTTTGTTCAGCCGTGTCATTCGGAAATCGGCATTCGGCATTGCTTCACGGTCGTTTCGGGAATTTGCCGAAATCGGGTTTACGCTTTTCGACAAAGGCGTTGCGCCCTTCCTGTCCCTCTTCGGACATGTAATAGAGTAACGTCGCGTTGCCCGCAAGTTCCTGCAGGCCCGCCTGCCCGTCGCAATCGGCGTTGAGCGCCGATTTGAGACAGCGAATGGCCAACGGGGAATGCGCCAGGATTTCGCGACACCACTGCACGGTCTCGGCCTCCAACTGTTCAATCGGAACGACCTTGTTGACCAACCCCATGTCCAAGGCTTCCTGCGCATTGTATTGACGACAAAGATACCAGATTTCGCGCGCCTTCTTCTGACCCACAATACGCGCGAGATACGATGAGCCGTACCCGCCGTCAAAGGACCCGACCTTCGGCCCTGTCTGACCGAAAATCGCGTTCTCCGCGGCAATGGTCAGATCGCACAAGACATGCAGGACATGTCCGCCGCCGATGGCGTAGCCGGCGACCATGGCAATGATGGGTTTCGGGCACGCGCGCATCTGTCGCTGAAAATCGAGGACGTTCAGTCGATGCACGCCTTTATCGTCCTTGTACCCGGCATCGCCGCGAATCTTCTGGTCGCCGCCGGAACAGAACGCTTTCTCGCCCTCCCCCGTCAGGATGATCACGCCGATTTGTTCGTCGTCCCGCGCGTCGTTCAGCGCGTGCGCCATTTCCATGACCGTCTGCGGCCGGAACGCGTTGCGCACTTCCGGCCGGTTGATCGTGATCTTCGCGATCCCTTCGGCCTTGTCGTATTTGATGTCGGTGTAGTTTCCCTCGGATTTCCATTCGATGGTCATGTTCATGCTCCTTATCTTGTAAAGATGTGTTCAAGCAGCCTTACAGGCTGCATTTTCTTTCTTCTTCCTGTTTTTGTCCTCACATTGGAGGGTCACGCTTCCGCGTGACCCGGACGCGCGGAAGCGCGTCCCTCCAAGGGGAATGTCCGCTC
>SKZA01000232.1 GCA_007127595.1 Kiritimatiellia bacterium | reverse complement strand
CTGCTGGATAAACTCGAAGCATGGATCACGCGCGAAACGAATATCGATCCCGCCACCATCACGCCGCCCGATCACGAATAACGCATGATCGTCAAGACGCATGCCATTGTCTTGCGACAGGTCCCGACGGCCAACACCTCCCGGGTCGTGACCTGGTTGACGCCCGACCACGGGCGCATCGCGACCATGATCAAGGGCGCGCTCCGCCCCAAGAGCCTGTTTCTGGGACAGCTCGATCTCTTCTACACCTGCGAACTGCTCTACTATCTGCGGCCCGACCGGGAATTGTACATCGCTCGCGAATGTTATCCGATGAAACCGCGGCCTGCGCTGCGCCACGACTGGAAGGCCACGGCGATCGCCTCATATGTTTGTGACCTCGCCACACGCATTGCCCCGCCGCACGCGCCGCACGCCTTTCTTTATCATTGGCTTGATGATGCGCTCGATGCGCTCGACGCGCAAAGCGGGGCCAGCGGCGAAATCTGCTGGCTGGAACTGAAATTACTCGGACACCTCGGACTCACACCGCGCTTACAGGAATGCGCGGGCTGTCATCGTCCGTTGCTCGCGGAAACCAACGGGGTCGTCTCCTTTTCCAAATCACGCGGCGGCTTGTTGTGCCGCCCCTGCGCCCAAGCCGATGCGAACCCCGCACAACCTGTTCCTCCGGATGTATTGGCGATTCTTCGCAACTGGCAAAATGCCGCATCCATACAGTCGGTTCGTCGTACCCGCTGCGCGCCGCGCCAACTCGCCGTTATGGAGCATGTCCTCGGCGACTTTCTGCGCTATCATTTGGACCTTCCCCTTGCCAGCAGAGATATCGTTCTGCGTATACTCAAGCGGTAGCCTTTGGCCGCCATGAAAAACCGCTTGTGTCATCGCCCTGCCCTGCCCTAGTGTTTTGGTCAGCCTTAGTTCGACGGAATCATGATGAGCTTCGCCTCCGCCTGGAAATTCATATCACGTCTCCTGCTCCTCGCAGGGGCCATGCTGACCTTTCTGGTTGTTATCGAACTCTTCCGTATTTTTATCATGTTCTATCGGATCAATCCGGTGCTCGGTTGGGCTTATGTGGGCGTGCTCTCGCTCTTTCTGATCACGATTTCCGTATACATCTGGCGTGGCATGGGCCGATATCCCCGTGCCTTGCGCCCGCCGCCGCTCCCTCCGCTCACCGAGGCAACCCATAAGGAGTTGAAGCGCTATGCACACTATCTCATCACGTACCTGAAACGCGTGGCAGACAATCGCAACCTTTCGGAAAAGGACGCGGCCCGGCTGTACGAAGAGATCGAGTCCATGACCGGCCTGCTCCAGCACCACCCCTTGAACGAAGACTTGATCCGTATCATTCAGAAGACGGACCATGAGATCCTCCCGCCGATTCTTAAACGCCTGAAGGACCAGGCAGAAAAGGAGATCCGCCGTAGCGTACGGGATGTCATGTTGGGCGTGACGTTGAGCCCGTATCACAGCATGGACATCCTGATCGTCATCTACCGGAATTTCGCCATGATCTTTCGCGTTATGGCCATCTACGAAACCCGCCCGTCACCGCGCGCCCAGTGGCGAATTCTGCGGGACGTGATCCGTGTCGTGGCTACCGTCAATTTCCTCTATATCGGACGGAACCTGATTGAGAATCTTTTTTCTTTCGTTCCCTGGGTCGGGCGCGTGGCCGACGATATTGGCCAAGGGCTGGGGGCGGGACTGTTCACCTCGGCCGCCGGCCATGCCGCCATCGAACGCTGCGCCACATACCATGCGTGGGACAAGGACCTGGCCGTCGAATCGCTCACCGCCCAGACGCGCGACTTTCTGCGGGACGTGAAGAACATCTTTACGAAAGACGTGTTGCCCGACATTAAGAACCGGATCGTTTCCGAAGCGCCGCAGGACAAAGTCAACGAACCCGGCTTCTGGGACAACCTGCAGAACGGGGTCAACAAGGCGTTCGACGCCACCATCAAGGCCGCGGGCAGCATGATCCCGCGCATCCAAACACCGCCCGAACCCCGCCCGGCGGGAACGGCCCCGCGATCGCGTGCGGCATATTCACACGCTGACACAACACCGGAATACGATGACGATCGTTATCCGCGCGAGCGGCGGCGACGACGATCCGGTCGCTCGCATCGCGGCGTGTCCCGCGTCCTGCGCACGTTCGGGCAACGCATCAAGTACACCTTCGGACTTGGTCGCCAGCGATGACTTTCGGAGCGCGGGTGAGTCCCGCTTCGGGACCACCCGCAGCCGCATTCCCGACCAGCACGGCGATAAAACAATGGCCATCACCAAGTAAACCGTATATAACATCGCGCGCATTCATTCGATAAAGTGGACCCATATGAGTAACAAGTCACAACTTGAAAAAGGAATGGTACAACTGCCCTTTCCGATACCATTCGGCGCATACGCCGATTCGTCCGGCGTGACCTTTACGCTATTTGCCCGACACGCAACACGCGTTTGGTTGATGCTGTTTGATGATGCGAAGGCGGACGAACCCAGCCGAGAAATCGAATTCGATGCCGCCGCGCATCGCATCGGTGATGTATGGCACGTGCGCGTGCCCGATGCGCGCCCCGGCCAATTCTATGTATACCGCTTGGACGGCGTCCCGCCCGAGGGCTTTCACGGAACGTACGATCCCCGGCAATGGGTCCTGGACCCCTATGCCCGCGCGGTGGCCGGTTCCCCCACGTGGGGCGATCCGTTCGGCGTGAAGCTCGGAAAGTTCCCGAAGAACGGCGCCTCCTTTCCCAAAGGCGTGATTGTGGCCGACGAGGATTTTGATTGGGAAGGCGACGCCCCCCCGCGCGTGCCGCTTGCGGACAGTATCATCTACGAAACGCATGTCCGCGGGTATACGGTTCATCCCAGCTCCGGCGTACGACATCCCGGCACCTATCGTGGATTCATGGAGAAGATTCCATACCTCAAGGAATTGGGGATCACCGCCGTGGAGTTCCTGCCCATGCAGGAGTTTGACGAGATGGAGTATCACCACGCCAATGATCGACGCAAGAAGTTGCGCAATTTCTGGGGGTACAGCACGGTCAATTTCTTTGCGCCCATGGCCCGCTACGCACATGACGGGGTGCATGGCCAACAGGTGAACGAATTCAAGGAATTGGTGCGCGAGCTTCATAAGGAGGGTATTGAGGTCATCCTCGACATCGTCTTCAATCATACCTCCGAAGGCGGCGCGGGCGGCCCGGTGTATTCGTTCCGCGGTATCGATCCCTCCATCTATTACATGATTGAAGACGACGGGAAGGCGTACCGGAATTACACGGGATGCGGCAATACCATGAACTGCAATCATCCTGTCGTGCAACAGTTTATCCTGGACAGTCTGCGCCACTGGGTGACCCGTTATCATGTCGATGGCTTCCGCTTCGATCTCGCTTCCATCTTTACGCGCGACGAACGCGGACATGTGTTGGATCGCCCGCCCATCGTCGAGGCCATTGCCGAAGATCCCGTATTGCGCAATACCAAGCTCATCGCTGAAGCGTGGGACGCCGCGGGCCTCTATCAGGTCGGGTCCTTCCCCAGCCCGCTGTGGTCGGAATGGAACGGACGCTATCGGGACGACATACGCAGTTTTTGGCGCGGCGGACCGGGACAACTGAACGCGTTCGCCACACGTTTGGCCGGCAGCGGAGACCTGTACGACAAGAAAGGTCAAACGCCTCTCAAATCCATCAATTTCATCACTTCCCACGATGGCTTCACTTTGGCCGACGTCGTCAGCTATAACGAAAAGCATAACGCCGCCAACGGCGAACATAACCGGGACGGAGATAACCATAACCACAGCTTCAACCACGGCGTCGAAGGCCCCACGAACGATCCTCATGTGCGGGGTGTTCGCAAACGTCAGGTTAAAAATTTCATCGCCAGTCTCATGCTTTCGCAGGGCGTGCCGATGTTGCTCGCCGGCGATGAATTTTTCCGCACGCAACAGGGCAACAATAACGCCTACTGTCAGGACAATGAGATTTCATGGCTGGACTGGTCGCTGGCCGAAGAACACAAGGATCTCGTTGCGTTCACCAAACGCGCCATTGCGTTTCGCAAGGAGCATCCGTCACTGCGCAGAAAGTCGTTTTTGAAGGGCTGCATGCCGGAAGAGGAAGAAGGCGCGGATATCACCTGGCTGGCGCCGGACGGCTCCGAACCCACCTGGGATAATGCCGAGTCGCTCGGCTGCCTGCTCAACGGCAGCAGAAAATTCACCGGCGCGGATGAGGACAAGGATCACCTGTTTCTGCTTTTCAACGCGCATGACCATCGCGTGACCTTCCAGATCCCCCCTCCTCCCGGCGCGCCGTGGAAGATCGCGTTGACGACCGAGGAAAACGGGCCGAACTGGAAGGATCCCAAGAAGCCCATCGAACTGGATGCCCGCTCGGTCACCGTGCTGGCTTCGGGCCATACACCGGGAACCGTGCAG
>SKZA01000148.1 GCA_007127595.1 Kiritimatiellia bacterium | reverse complement strand
GGCGGCTTTGCCGCCGGGACGTACGTCGGTATGCGCGTGGAAGAGCATTTGGCTATTGGAAAGGTCGTGATGCGAGTAATCACGCATCAACCGACAGAAGACTTGGTCAACGAACTTCGTGAACACGGATACGCCGTCACAAGCGTGCCCGCCGAAGGGGCCAAGGGACCGGTACGGCTACTCTTTATGGTTATGAACCGGAAAGCGCTTCCCAAAGCCGTGGAGCGTATCCAGAAATATAACCCGAAGGCGTTTTACACGGTAGAGGACATCCGTTATGTTAGCGAGGGTGTTGTACCGCTTGCCACCGCTACGGGCGGACCCGGACTGTGGCCGGCTTGGCGATGGCGCAGCCGCTTCCGTTAGGCATACGCATGCAATCAAGAAAGATCAGTAGGACATGAAATGTTTCATCCCATTCCCGGCCTGCGCTTTATCTGTGATATTTGCGGTCGGCGCGGCGCTTGCTCCTTCTGTCAACGCGACCCCTCGCCTGGTCATCGATGAACCGCATTTCGATTTCGGGGAACAGCATAACAATCAATCAATCGAACACACCTTCGTGCTGCGCAACGAGGGAACCTCCACATTGCAGATTACCAACATACGCTCATCTTGTGGTTGTACGGTCGGACATGTCTCCTCTCACAATTTGTTGCCCGGAGAAAGCGGCAAAATCAGCGCGAATTACAACCTGCGCGGCCGCCAGGGACCCCAGCGCAGCGTGCTTACGCTCGAAGCCAACGATCCCAGCAATCCGCGCGCGCAAATGACCATGGGCGGCGTGGCCGTTCAGGAGTTGCAGGTGCGCCCCAACCGGGTATTCCATGGACAGATTCATACGGGACAGAAGTCCGTCCGACAGATCGAAATCATCGGTCTCGAAGAACACCCGTTTGAAATCAAAGACATCGAATCGGACACCGAATGGGTAAGCGCACGGGCGCTAGATTCAGGGCCTTCCCACTATTATCGCATCGATATTGAAACCCGCGCCCCGCAAGAAGTGGGCGTCTTTCAGAACATGGTACGCATCCATACCACGCATCCCAAATTTCCGGTGATCGAGGTTCCTGTTAACGCGCAAATCGCCGGCGCGCTATCCTATGCGCCGAGTACTATCAGTCTACTGGCGGGTCAAGAGACGCCGGTCACCCGATACGTCGTTGTCCGGCCGGGCGCCGTACAGGAATTTGAAATCACGGAAGTCGTGCCGCCCGAGGACGATATTCGCGTACAGATCTTGAATATGCCGAATCAGGGGTATCGCATTCAATTGACCAACCTGCTGCCGTCCGAAAAGCTCGCCGGTAGCAATCTGCGGATTCATACGAATGTTGAGGGAATGGATGTGATCAATATCCCGTTCCAAATCATCGAAGCCACGCGCTAACCCGCATTACGAGGACTGACTTATGTGTTTCTTTCCCATCGATCGATTTCCGTCATGGCATTCCATCACCTGCGCCCTGCTCGTTGCCGGCGCAGGCTTCGCCGTGCAGGCCGAGGAACCATCGCCCGCAGCAGCAGAGCCGGTCGCGCACGGCATGGCCGAAAGGCTGCAGGCGCTGATCGATGTACTCGACGAACACGGCATCATCTTCGATGCCGAAGCAGGGTTCGACACGGTGGTCTCCGCCCTCATCAGCCAAGCCGACCCGCTGGGCGGCTTGAAGACGCCCGAAGCCGAGGCCGCACTCGAGAAGCATCGCGCCGGACGGGTATATGATCTCGGAATCCGCCTGCAGTTTACCAACGACCATGTACGCATCAAATCCGTCAAACCCGATTCGCCCGCCGAGCGCGCCTATATCGAACCCGGTTATACGCTTCTGAAAGTTGACGGGACGGATACGGGAAAGCTGGGCTTGTTCCAACTGACGCGCCTTTTGCGCAGTGATCAAGCTGAAGACGTCTTACTGGTGATGCAGGCCGACAAGGAACACATTTTCACCCAGCGCGTATGGCGCGCGAAGTCTTATCTCGCCGATATTGAGACGAGCGAAGCCCTCCCCTTCCAGCTCGCCTATCTGCAGATTAACCGGTTACGGGAAGGCACCGGTGCGCGGGTAGTGGAAATTCTCCGCGCGTGGGCCGACGAAGGCCGGTACGGGATCCTCATGGACCTGCGGGGCGCCGACGGCGAGGACTTGGATTCCGTAAAAGCGATCGCGGAGCTCTTCGCGGAGCCGGGCGCGCTACTTTTCGCGTTCAGGGATAAGGACGATCAGGATCTCCATGTCGCCCATGCCGGGGACGGCGGGCCGCTGACGCAACCGGTGATGGTGCTTGTCGACGGGAAGACAGGCGGCGCGGCCGAAGTGCTCGCCGCGGTCTTGAGCGACAGCGTGCGCGGCGCCATGCTTTTCGGTCAACGTACGCAGGGCGACATGCTGGTCAGGGAAACCGTCACATTGCCCGACGGATCCCGGCTCTATTTGGCCACGCGCCGTTTGGCCACCGCCGACGGCAGTGTATACATGGGCAAACAAGGCGTTCGTCCCGATGTCGTTACAGCGCGGATGGACGAGGACACATCGATGTATCGCCCGATACGTTCCGCGCGCACGGAAGTGCTTGAAGAAGAACTTGAACAGGAACAACTGTATCATCGTTTGCGCGGCGACGCGGTTCTGCGGCGCGCCGCCGATGTGTTGCTCGGACTTAAAGCCCTGAACATTCGTCCCCGTGGAAATCCCGCGTCTCATACCAATTGACCCCATCGAACCCGACCCGGAGGCGATAGGTCATGCCGCCGATGTCCTGGCATCGGGCCGGCCTGTGATCGTACCCACCGAAACGGTCTACGGGTTGGCGTGCCGCCCCGATATACCCGGCGCCGTCGAACGCATCTATGAGGCCAAGGGGCGACCGGAAACCAAACCGCTGCCCCGCATGGTCGCCTCCATCGAGCAGGTGCGAAAATATGCAACGGAGTGGCCGGACGCGGCCGACCGGCTGGCGCGCGCCTACTGGCCTGGACCGCTCACGCTCATTGTGCAGAGCGTCGATGGAACGCTTGGCTTTCGCATTCCCGATCACCCGGCGATGCTGGCGCTACTGGAAGCATGCGCCGCCCCGCTCGCGGTCACCAGCGCAAACCGTAGTGGAGAGCAGGAAGCGCACAATGCCCGGGACGCGCTCGATGCCTTGGGGGACGGTGTCCCGCTCGCGCTTGATGCGGGCCCCGTCCGGATCGGGAAACCGAGCACGGTCGTCGATGTGACCGGCCCTGAACCGCGAATCCTGCGCGAAGGCGCCATCCCTTCGTCCGATATTCTCAGCATGGCACCTCGTTCTGAATGATACCGGATGGGGCGTCGAAACGGCTTCAAGCAGGCGCGAGCCCCTGCAAACAAGCTCGCATCGGCGCCACGCGTTGACGCCGTCCGGTTCCGGGTCTACTATGTGGCCTTTCATGAGCAAGAACACCAAAGAAATTCTCGTCGTCTGCACGGGCAACATCTGCCGCAGCCCGATGGCCGAAGCGATCATACGGAAACGCCTGGAAGGGATCACGGGCTGGAGCGTCGCCTCCGCAGGCGTATTTGCCGGCAATAACGCGCCCGCCAGCGAGGCGGCTGTGCAGGTACTCGGCGAGTGGAATATCGATGCCTCCAGGCACCGCAGCCGCCAGCTTACCCAAGAAATGCTGGACAAGGCCGACCTCGTGTTGGTCATGACGCGGGCGCATCGCGATGAAATTCTCTCGCAATGGCCTGAGGTCTCGGGCAAAGTCGCCCTCATCACGTCGTTCGGGACCGCCCACATGTCCGAGGACGTCCCTGACCCGATCGGTCAATCCTCCTCCACCTATCGCCGGGTGCGCGACCAGATTGACGAGGCGGTGTCGGACTTGATCTTACATCTGGCCGAAGAAGGCCAACTGAAATTTCAATCTTCCCGAAAGGTGACTCACATGAAAATTGCAATAGGGTCGGATCATGGCGGCTTCGAAATCAAAGAAGCGGTCAAGAAACATTTATTGGATTGCGGAATCGAAGTGGAAGATGTCGGCAGCCATAACACGGAATCCGTGGATTATCCCGACTATGCCAGTGACGTCGCACGCCGCGTCGCCGACGGCGAAGTAGACCGCGGGATTCTGGTCTGCACTTCGGGCATCGGAATGTGCATCATGGCCAATCGTTTTCCACGTGTACGCGCCGGGCTATGCACCACCCCGCGTATGGCGAAAATGGCTCGCACACACAACAATGTGAACGTGCTGACGTTGGGCGGCTCTCTGGTTTCGTCCGAGGAAGCCGTCGCGATCACGGACGAATGGCTGGAAAGCGAGTACGAATCCGGCGGGCGGCATGACCGGCGCCTGACCAAGATTCAGCAGTATTCCGCGTCCATTGAGGATCCGGTGGTCCTATACGAGACCGATCCGGAAATCTATTCCGCTCTGCAGTCCGAATCGCGGCGATTACGAGAAAACATTGAGTTGATTGCATCCGAAAATTACGCGAGCAAAGCCGTGCG
>SKZA01000183.1 GCA_007127595.1 Kiritimatiellia bacterium | reverse complement strand
GACCCTCCGCTGGTCTGCTCGTAGTAGAAATCAACAGAGGCCGGAGGCCGTGCCAATAGCCGGAAGCCGAAATGGCGGAGTGCGCCCCGATGAATGTTGGGCGTGTCATAGCGTAAAACCAGTTGCGGGATATACTCGCCTTCAAAGGCCTGATATAGCTCGACCATTTGATCTTCATGCGACACTTCTTCTAGGCGCGAGGGTTCGCTCGCTCGCGATGCCACCGTTACCTCTGGGGTGACGGCGTGGATGACGGCCGGTCGCGGCCGCTCCGGTGCTTTCGGTGTTGGTTCTTCCTGCCTTATTTGCGGTTGTTCGCGATCTTTGGTGGCTTCGCTTTTCTCGTGGGTAATCTGCTCAACGGCCGGTTTCGGTTGTTCCTCGGGTTCGGGCTCATTCATCGGAGCAGTAACAAGCATCGCCGCGGGAGCCTCTTGGGGGCGTTCCTCCGCCGAAGGCGCTGACGCCGCCGGTGAACCTTCGCCCATCATATGCTTAAGCAAAGCGAAATGACCGGACACAATAACGGTGACCAAGAGTATTCTGCTTAGAAATCTCATGTCGTCTCCTTGAGGAGGTATTCCATCCTGACCATGGTCGGCGGATAACGGTTCAAAACGCCCAGGAGTTCCACCAAATGTTCCGAGGCGGCCCGGCGATCAATCAGTAGCGTGCAAGGACGTTCGCGATGGGCCGCAAGATACTCGGTCACATCAACAAGCGTTGAGGGGGTCCCGTTTAGGAGAACGTCTCCAGTCTCGTTAATGATCAGGACGGTCTCCGCGCGCGGATCATCCGGCGCGGCCATCTTATGCGGCGCAAGTTCATGATTGAGTTGCGGGAGGTGAACCTCGAACGCCGCCGGCACCTCGTCGGCCTCGACGATCTGTACATACTGATACCCCATCACGAGCACCGAGAATAAGAAGAACGCCAAATCCGCGAACACCACAAAGGTTATGGACCTTGATTCATTCATGGCATTCAGTCGTCGGGGAGGGAGGGGTGTTCAGGCTCGCATTTGCGATTCCGCGCCTAAAATACCAGTGGTTGCGCCACAGGCGACGCGACAAGGACCATCTTGTTCGAATGAGTCGATCTCCGGCGATGGCGAGCAGAAACATAATGCATCCGATAATGGATGAGGTGACCGCCGTCGCAATTCCACTGAACATGTCATGAAAGGTGTCGGCCCCGCGATTGGTGCCCAAGGACTGAAGAACCTGGTAGGTCCCGACAAGTGTTCCCAGGAATCCAACAATGACGGAGCAACGCTGAACTTCCGACAACACATTGAGTCGAAAATCCGGGATGTCCGGATTGCTCAGATACTCATCTTCTTCGCCCGGCTTGAAAAGGAGCCCGTCCAGAATGGCGTACGCGAGAAGACAGCTTAGGATGGTCATTGGGACGATCCATATCCAGTTCAAATCTATCGGGATCCATGCCATTACTGCGCTCCATTCATTTCAGCCTTATGGCGCGTTCCGGATGAGGGAATGGGAGGCTGGAACCAAGTCTCTCGCCTCGCGGTATCGCGAAATCGACATTTCCTGGTACTCCTTGTCCCAGTCCAAGTCCGGGCCGGGAGTGGTCAGGTCTTCCCGGATGTTTTGCGCGCTTGCTCGAACGCGCTGAAGTTCGGCGTCTTCCCGTAGTTCTGTCAGCCTCTTTGTGACGACCTCGATCTCCGCTTGGGTGGCCGCGATGCGTTGCCCGTATTCGTCTTCCACGACCTTCCGTACATCTGCGTCATGCGCGTGGCGCTGCCTCATGATGTGCATTTCCCTTTGCAGAAAGACGACGCGTTGACGAAGGCTCTGTTGGCGAGCTTCCCGTTCTTCGATGGCCTGCTCCAGCGTATCCAGCGCGGACTGTGCCGAATAGCCGGACTGATTCATGCGTTCCGCGGAGTCGGCGATGAGTCGGTAGCTATCCTCCTCAATCTGGCGTGGCGTCTTTTCCCGGACATTCCGGCCCTCGGCCGTGGATCCGATCCCTGCAATAAGGCAGGTCATTAGAATAGTGATGATGGCCTTGAAGTTCATGCTATCCTCGCTTTCAGTGGGCTCCCGTTCATTGTTCATAATATCGCTGAATCGCGTGTTCATAGTTTTCCCGCTCCATTTCAATCCGTTCCCGTTCGGCCTCGTTGTCGAGTCCCCCTCCAAACAGATCCTGGCTCATGAATGCTTCTTTCAGGACGATCATGGCGTCAACCACCCGGCCCATCGTCTGATACATGTCGCCTGCGCCGCCGGGCCCGTAAGTATCCTGCAAGACGCCTTCGACCTGACTAAAGATGGCGTATCCGGAGGCGTGTTGGGCAAGGTCCGCGGCCACACCATCAAGCTGCCCGACCATGTTGAAGAAATCCTTGGAGAACGTGCGGATTTCCTGGGCTCGGCGTCTCATGTAGTGGACGGTGTTGCTGGTTCCCGGATGATTGCCCTGATAGATCATCAGGCGACTGGCGCTGGTGTCGAGGTAGTCGGCCAAGTCCTCGAACCCAACCGCAAGGGGAACCCTCGTTTCCCGCGCCTTCTCAACAAAGCGAGTGACACGATCGAACGAGACTGCGATGGCCTGTCGGAATTCGGCGCGTGCTTGAGGTGTGCTGTTCCGGTCGTATTCGGACTTGGCGCGTTCCAACTGGCCTATGGCATCCACCAGTTCCGCTGCCGGACCCGCAATCGTATTCACCCGCTGTTCCAAGATCGCGACCTTCTCCTGGGGGTAAGGTTCGATGATGATGGAGCGCTGGTATTGGGAGGCCTCGGCTGAAACCATTCCTGTGGCCCATGCGAAGAGCGCAGGAAGTACGAACCGGCACGCGGCTTGAATGAAGGGGCGAGTTACACGAGCCCGTATTGTGGTTCTCATGGATTCTTTCATTGGCTGAGTACGAGTACAATTCATGGCTTTTTCCTCCTCACAGAGTGATTTCGTCATATCTTCGGTTGAGTTGTGCCTTCTGCGCAGGCGTCAACAGAGCCCACATCCTTCGTGCATCGTCGATATGCAGGGTTGAGTAATACAGAATGAACCCGTGCATCGCCTCGTCGGGCGTCAATTGACCCTTCGCCTCTTCGTAACTTCGGAAGGCCTGAGCCGCATTCACCGGATCCCCTTGGGTCTCGTAATACTGCACCAAGGCAAGGTGGTGGTTGGCTTCCAATTGCCGGGTGATATTGTTCCGTACCCCCTGTGCGCGGAAAAACATGCGGAAATCGTTCTTGATCAGTCCTTTCAGCAGCAGGCTCTCATGCAGGGCCACACGATCCGCATGCAACCAGTCCGAAGCCGTCATGACCTCCACGGACTCCAGGGCCTCAAGCGCCCCCTGATTATCATTCACAAGCAATCTTGCCCGCGCCAGCAGAAGCAGAGCGGACGGATTGTACGGATCATTACGTAACACTTTCTCCGCATTTTGCTTCGCTCCGACGGCGTTCCCCGCCGCCACGTCGCTGTATCCCTGCCGTACCAGCGTGGAAGGCTCCGGCGTCGCACAACCCGCCGCCAGCAGCCCCGTCAACATTGCCCCACAACACAGTGCCGTTTTCATATTTCCTCTCCCGTTCATGGTATTGGTCTCCATGAGGGTTATTGACGCGTACGCCCGCAGCTTCTTTCAAACGTCTTGGGCAAGTAGTTAATTTTTTTGGAACAGGAATTATGGGATCAGGGCCGTCCAGTGGGGAACGGGTTCGGATTTCATCGTTTGAAAACAAGCGTGATCTGCCGAACGGGGGGGCACGGCTATTAGCTAAGAACCACAAAACCTCGAATCCCCAAAAAACTGCGATAAATTTGGTTGCGTGAATCGTCCAAACCTTTAACATGCACAACACGGGCGGATGCGCGCCCAGTGCGCTATGGGGGAGATGTATGCGAATATTTAGTTGGGCGATGGTGGCGACGGTTGTGATGAGCGGCATGCTTTGCGGGTGGGCCTTGTCTGCACAAGGCGGATCGGTGCGACCGCCCCTGGACATCGCTTTTATTCTCGATACCTCCGGCAGCATGGGCGACCAAACAGGTGCTTCCCGGGGAAGTGGATCCCGTATGGAGCTGGCCGCTCGCGCCATCGAATTGTTCTCCATCGGGATGACAGAGGAAGACCAGGCCAACCTAGTCTTTTTTTCTTGGGCCATCCGAGGAGATCTGCCTTCGCGCCCGATGGATGATCGCGGATTTGCGCGTCTGAAAGATGCGGCTTATGGAGTGGATGGCGCAGGTTTTACAGACATTCTGCTTGGATTGGATCACATTTCTGATCGTTGGCTGGGTCGGGATGGCGATGTCCACAGGCAGCGCGCAGTCGTGCTCCTGACAGATGGCAGAATGGAAAGCAACCTATACGGCATGAGTCAGCGTTATGTCGCAGAGGCAATACAGTGGCGGGGCTACGATTGGCGCCCCGTGGCCATGCGAACTCTAGCTCGGATTCGCCAAGCCGAAATCCCCGTCTATGTAATCGTTCTGGG
>SKZA01000119.1 GCA_007127595.1 Kiritimatiellia bacterium | reverse complement strand
GGAAGCAGATTGCATATTCATTTCCGTCAACACGCCGACGAAGACCTACGGCATCGGGCGCGGCATGGCGGCCAACCTTCGATATGTTGAAGCGTGCGCGCGGCAGATTGCAGCCGCAGCGAAGACGCCCAAGATTATCGTCGAGAAATCCACCGTTCCGGTCCGTACGGCCGAAACGATCAAGAGCATCTTGCACCACACAGGGAATGGCATCGAATTTCAGGTGCTGTCCAATCCCGAGTTCCTCGCTGAAGGAACGGCTATTCAGGACCTGCTGGAAGCCGATCGCGTGCTGATCGGCAGTGATACGGATGAGGCGGGCCAGAAAGCCGCTCAGGCCTTGGTCGATGTATACGCGCATTGGCTTCCGCGCGAGCGGATACTGACCACCAATGTGTGGTCTTCCGAACTCTCTAAACTCGCAGCCAACGCCTTTCTCGCGCAGCGCGTCTCGTCCATCAATGCCATGTCCGAACTCTGTGAGCACACGCACGCGGATGTCACGGAAGTGTCGCGCGCCATCGGTATGGACAGTCGAATCGGACCGAAATTCCTTCAGGCGTCCGTGGGTTTCGGGGGCTCCTGCTTTCAAAAGGACATTCTGAATCTGGTCTACCTGGCCCGGAGCTATGGTCTCAACGAGATTGCAGACTATTGGGAGCAAGTAATCGTCATCAACAATCACCAGCGCACACGATTCGGTCGGAAACTGGTACAAAGTCTCTTCAATAACGTATCGGACAAGAAGATCGCGTTTCTCGGTTGGGCGTTCAAGAAGGACACGAACGACACCCGCGAATCCTCTGCCATCTATGTGGCAGACTTTCTCATCCACGAGCACGCCCGGATTCATGTGCATGACCCCAAGGTTCAACGTGCGGCCATGCTCGAGGATCTGAATGATCTCGAAACGCGTCCGGGCGAACAAAATGAGCAGCACCTGCATAGTTCGGAGGACGTCTATGAGGTCTGCCGCGACGCATACGCCATCGCGGTGATGACCGAATGGGACTTGTACAAAGACCTCGACTGGAAAGCGATCTTCGAAAATATGAATAAGCCGGCTTTCATTTTCGACGGGCGCAATCTGTTGGACCGGAAAGCGCTTACCGATTTGGGTTTCCAATATCAGGGCATTGGTCGGTGACCATCGGTGCGGGGGATCGCTCTTCACGGCGCAACCCGCCCCGCCAAGACTATGAGCAAACAAACGCGACGACTCTTGGTCACGGGTTCATCCGGACTCATCGGATCCGAGGTGTGCCGGTATTTTTCCGCACACGGTTGGGAGGTACACGGGGTGGACAACAACCAACGGGCCGCCTTCTTCGGGCCGGAAGGCGACACGCGCTGGAATCAGCACCGGCTGGCGTCCGAACTTCCTCACTTCATCCATCATGAAGCGGATATCCGCGATCGCGAAGCCATGGTTCACCTTATGCCGACGGTTCGACCCGATGCCATCGTTCATACGGCGGCTCAGCCGAGCCATGATCGTGCCGCGGGAATTCCCTTTGAGGATTTTGATACAAACGCCGGAGGCACCGTCAATCTGCTCGAGGCCGTTCGACGCCATCGGACAAATCTCCCGTTCGTCCACCTGTCCACCAACAAGGTATACGGCGACGCGGTCAACCGGATTCCCATGCAGGAGAGCGCCACACGCTACGACTATGCCGATCCGGACTATACGAATGGGATTCCCGAAACCTTCTCCATCGATCAGAGCAAGCATTCGTTGTTTGGCGCTTCAAAGCTGGCGGCAGATATTTATGTCCAGGAATACGGTCGATACTTCGACATGCCGACGGCGGTATTGCGCGGCGGATGTCTCACCGGCCCCGCTCATGCCGGAGTGGAACTGCACGGCTTCCTGAGTTATCTGGTGAAATGCAACCTGGAAGACCGCGAATACACCATTTACGGCTATCAGGGCAAACAGGTGCGGGACAACATTCACGCCGTTGATGTGGCCGCATTCATCGATGTCTTTCTCCAAGCGCCGCGCGTGGCGGAAGTGTACAATCTCGGGGGCGGCAAGGAGAATACCTGCTCGATCCTGGAAGCCTTTGTCATGATCGAGGAGATCAGCGGGAAACCCATGCGACACACCTATCAGCCTACGCCGCGGTCGGGCGATCATCAGTGCTACTACAGCGATTTGCGGAAGATCCGTGCGCATTATCCCGGTTGGCGGCTGACCATGGATCTACGCGCCACCATCGAGCAGATTTACGAGGCATGGCGCACCCGCGCAACCGGTTAGTGCCTGAAGTCATGAGTCTTTTCGGTTGAATCTGAGTCGGAATCGGGTGAGAATTCGAGCGGTCGTTAAAGTTACGTAAAAGCTCGTCGCAGGACGGGCACATGCGGGAAACGGGAGGAAGACCGCTGATTAATGTTATACCCCTTCGATTGCGCCATGTACATGCGCATGAAAAGCACCCGCCGCAACCGTGGTTTACGTGTGTTGCTTGGACGCTAGGCCTATTTCTCGCTTCCGCTTCTTTTGCATCGGCTTCCTTGGATGGCGTCGTCATCAACGAAGTCGTGGCTTCTCAGAGCGGCAACTGGATAGACGAAGACGGTGATGCGGAAGACTGGATTGAATTATTCAATCGCAGTTCGAACACCGTTGCCCTGGCCGGTTATGGCTTATCGGATAATGTGGATGAGCCTTTTCAATGGATCTTCCCCGAAGTCACCTTGGAGCCCGGGGACCATCTCGTGGTTTGGGCTTCGTCAAAGGATCGCAGGGATCCGCTCCAGGAACTTCATACCAATTTCAGAGTGAATCGCTTGGGTGAAAGCCTACAACTGACCCACCCGGACGGACCTGTCGCAGACTATATCCCGCCTACCAAGATTCCTTCCGGCCTATCCTACGGACGCTTGCCCGACGGAGAAGATACCTGGCGTTACTTTACAGAACCAACGTTCGGTCAAAGCAACGCCCCGCCCGCGTTCACTGAACTGCTGCCGCCGCCCGACATCTCCCATCAACCGGGTTTCTACAGCAATACCATTCAGATAACCGGCGCCCATCCGCGAGAGGACAGCACCATTCGGTACACCCTGGACGGCAGCGAACCGGATGAAACGTCCTTGATCCTGCCTCCGGTCTTGTCCATTGAACCGCGTTCGACGGAATCGAATCACCTGTCCACCATTGACACCACGTTCCCCGACTCAGACCATCACATGGATTACTGGGAAGAACCCGCCTCCCTGGTTCGCAAGGCGACCGTACTGCGCGTCCGCGCTTTCGCCCCCGACGCCGTTCCAAGTCGAACCCGCACCGCGACCTATTTTGTAGGGGAAGAATTCGACGAACGTTATACGTTGCCGATCGTCTCACTGGCGGTGGCCCCGGATGATTTCTTTGATGACGACCTCGGGATATATATCGCCTCCGATACAAACGACTGGCGGTCTGCGAACTACATGCAGCGGGGCGAAGAATGGGAGCGACCTGTCCACTTGGAACTATTCGACGCGACCGGCACGCTGGATTTTGCCCAGGACGCAGGCGCTCGAATACACGGCGGATGGTCCCGGCGTTTATCGATGAAGTCGTTACGCCTCTACGCCCGTGCAAGATATGGCGCCAATGAGTTTCCTTCCTCGTTCTTGTCCGATGATCTGGGGCTTCCGCACAGGCGCCTCATCCTGCGGAATTCGGGAAACGATTTCGAATACACCATGTTCAGAGATGCGCTGGTTCAACGAGTGGTCGAACACATGCGGTTTGATACACAATCCTATCAACCCGTAATTCTCTTCTTAAATGGTGAGTATTGGGGAATACATAATATCCGGGAACGATATGACGCACATTATCTGGAAAGAGAATATGGCATCGACCCTGACGCCGTGGATATCTTGACCTGCCATTACCAGGATAGCGACATGATCGTCAAACGCGGTGATGCCGAACACTATGCAGCCATGCGGGATTACATTGACGAGTATGGCGTCGAGAGCCCTGAACATTACGACTACATCACCACTCAGTTGGATCCCGACAATTACGTGGACTATCTGGTTGCCAAGATATACGTCAATAATTGGGATTGGCCGGGCAATAATCAGGATTATTGGCGCCTGCGCACAGAAACCTACGATCCGAACGCGCTGCATGGGCATGATGGCCGCTGGCGCTGGCTCTTCTTCGATTCCGATTTCGCCTTTTGGATGAATACGTGGGGCGCTCCAAATAGAAACACGCTTGTCATGGCTACGCGCGCGGGACGCCCTGTTGGTGCATGGGCAAATCCCGACTTTGCCACATTCCTGCCGCGTAAGATGCTGCGCAATGACACTTTTCGAGATGCATTCATCAACCGCATGGCAGACCAGATAAATACCGCCTTCAAACCAAGCCGCGTCATCGCTTTGATTGATGAGATGGAAGCCGTCATCGCGCCCGAAATAGAGGAGCATGTGCAACGTCATCTTCGGCCGCTGGGCGGTTTTGAGGCATGGACGAACAACGTTGAGC
>SKZA01000205.1 GCA_007127595.1 Kiritimatiellia bacterium | reverse complement strand
TTCATCCTCGGCTCCATCTCTTCGGCGCATGCCCGACCCGCCGCGAAGGGAGAGATGCAACAGGGGCGGCGCGGCCAGCGTCGTTAACAGCGTCATCATGATCGCCGCTCCGAAGATATCCTTTGGGATCGCGCCCGCCGCCAAGCCAATGCCGGCGACAATCAACGCCACTTCACCGCGGGGCAACATGCCGAGCCCGATCCGCAACGAGCCGCGCTTGTTAAAACCGGTCACCCAGCCGGCCGCGCCGCAGCCCAACACTTTGGAGATGACGGCGATGATCGTGAACACCGTGCCAAAGACCAGCATGCCCTGCATGGCGCTGACGTCCACGAGCATTCCCATGACGCAGAAGAACACCGGCACCAGCGCGTGATAAATGTTATGCAACTGATGCTGAATGAGATCGACAAGATCCGTCTGCGCAAACGCCAGGCCCGATATATACGCGCCGATAATCATGGCAAGCCCGGCCATTTCGGATAACCCCGCCATGAAAAGTGCGAGCCCCAATGAGATATACGCGATGGTGCCCGGATTGCGGACGGTCTTCACGAACCGCGCCATGCGCTTGGCGGTGAGCAGCCCGATGGAAGTCAGGATCAGCCAGAAGAGAATGCCTTTGCCCGCAATCCAACCGATCTCCGACCAACTGATGACGCCGCCCGCCTGTTCTACCTTTGTAATACCCGTGACGATCGCGAGAATAATGATACAGAGCACATCGTCCAGAACGGCCGCCGAAAGAATCGTTACGCCCTCGGGCGAATCCATCTTCTTGTGCTCCGAAAGAATGCGGGCGGTGATGCCGACGGAGGTCGCCGTGGAAATCGCGCCCAGAAAGAGGGCGGTCGGGTGCATGAAGGAATCCGCAACGTTGAACCATAGGGCGCACCACACGCCGAATAGAAACGAAAAGAGGATGCCGCCGATGCCGACCACCGTGCCTTTGAACGAGTAACGCAGAAACATTGCCACGTCCGTCTCCAATCCGGACATGAAAAGCAACAGAATGGAGGCGAGCACGGCAATCCCGTACAACTCGGTGGTAACCGGGATCATGCCTTCGCCCAACGGAAACAGCGCGCCGATTACGGGCCATTCAATACCACCCAACGCATACGGCCCGATGATGATGCCCGCCGTCACTTCACCAATAACGCTGGGCAAATGAAGAAAGCGGCGACATACATAGCCCGCGATGTTAGCGATGATCAGGATGACGGCTAGATCCATCATCAAACGGACAATGGGGTCACCGCCGTGTTCGGCGCCATGACCGGGACTGACGGCCCATGCCGTCAGCGGCACGACACATATCACGCCCAAGGCGATCCAGACGCGTCCGGGCACATTGAGGCTGATCTGTTTCATGATTAAGCTCACCCCTCACCCCAGCCCTCTCCACGGAGGGGAGAGAGAGTTCCTCTTTCCCACAGCGAAGAGCCTCTTTTCCCACAACTACTCCCCTTCGGCGAGAGGATTCGGCAAGGGCGAACTTCTTCACGGCGAGAAGTTGGCCGCCGTGGGGATCATGTACCACAAACGATTGGAGGCCGGATTATGCCGTTCCGGCGTCTTTGGCCTCCCCTCGGCGTGTATAGGACGCCGCCACCGTGTAACGCGCGGGATCCTTTACGGTTGGCAGTTCGACTTTAATACGCGCGTCAACAATGTGGCAGCCTTTACCCGGTTCCAACGCAAAGATCGGGTTCAAATCCAGTTCCGTTATCTGGGGCACCTCTTCGACCATCAGGGAAATGCGCAGGAGAATCTCTTTGATGGCTTCGATGTCGGCCGGCTGATGACCGCGATAGCCCTCCAGGAGACGATGGCCGCGGATGAGATGAATCATCTCGTCCGCGTCCCGATCCGTCAACGGTGTCACCCGGAAACAGATATCGGCCAGGATCTCGACATGCACGCCGCCCAATCCGAAGGCGATCAGTGGACCGAAAACGGGATCGCTTGTCACGCCGACCATAACCTCGACGCCACCGGATACCATGGGCTGTACCAACACACCTTCCATGGCGTCCAATTGTCCCGCATCCGATAGCTTCTGTTGAATGGTCTCAAAGGCCTCGCGCACAGCGCTCGCATTCGTCAGGTTCAACGCCACGCCGCCCATATCCGTCTTATGCACGATCGTAAGCGATGCCAATTTGACGGCGACGGGATAACCGATGCGCTCGGCCACCGCTGCGGCTTCATCCGCGGTCTTGGCCACTCCACCTTCTCCGACCGGCAACCTGAATGCGGACAAGACGTCGCGGGTTTCCTCGGCGGACAACCAGCCTGCACCGCGTTCCTCTACGGCCTTGCGACAAATATCCTGCGCCCGGTAGGGATCGATATCCGTAAATTCGGGAATAACGCCCGGCGGTTCCTTGAGCCAAGCCGCATACTCCGCGACTTTGCCCATGACATGCGCGGGCGCCTCGGGGAACGCATAGGTCGGAATCTTCTCGCCGTTCACCTCGATGGGGGGCGTGGTGCCTTCTTCTACCATCATGCAGGCCAGCACAGGCTTATTCTTGTCGTCGCTTGCGCGGGCCGCAGCAACGCCCTCGCGAATGCCATCGAAAATGTCCTCGTTCTCGGCCACGCCAACCGGTATGTAAATCACAATTACCGCATCCACATCATCCGAGCGCAGCACGGTCTCCACCGTGCGTCGGAAATGCTCTTTCGGCGCGGAAGCAATCATGTCTACCGGATTACCCGTGGCCGCGGCGGACGGGAGGAACGAGGCCAGCTCGTCCTGCACGTCCTGGGACAAGACCGGTACGATCAGGCCGTTGGCTTCGCAGGTGTCCGAGCACATGATGCCTGGACCGCCGGCGTTGGTCACGATGCCGATACGATTGCCGGCGGGTAACGGCTGATTCCCCAGGGCGGCCGCCAGATCGAACATCTCTTCCAGTGAATCGCAACGGATTACGCCGGTCTGACGGAACAACGCTTCCACCGGCGCGTCACCGCCCGCGAGCGCTGCCGTATGCGAACTGGCGGCGCGCAAACCGGCGGCCGTACGTCCGCCCTTGATGCAGATAATCGGCTTCTTTCGGGCCACTCGCCGCGCAATGCGGGCGAATCGCCCCGGATTCTTGATCGATTCCAGATAAAGGAGAATGACGTCCGTTCCCTCATCCTCTTCCCAATACTGAAGCAGGTCGTTGCCCGACACATCCGCCTTGTTACCCATGCTGACGAAGGTCGACAACCCCAGATTGAGCCGCTTGGCCAGAGCCAGAATAGCCAAGCCCAGCGCTCCGCTTTGCGATGTCATGGCAATCCGTCCTGGGGGCGGGAAGATGGGGGAAAACGAGGCGTTCAGGGAATGTTCCGGGTCGGTGTTGATCACGCCCAGACAGTTGGGACCGATCATACGCATGCCATAGCCGCGCACCTTCTCCACCAAGGCGTCTTGTAAGGCGCCGCCTTCTTCATTCGTTTCCGCAAATCCTGCGGAAATCACGATCAGGGATCGGACACCGCGCGCGGCGCAGTCATCCACCGCCTTCATGACATGGTCGCGGGGAACAACAATGACCGCGAGATCAACGGCTTCCGGCAGATCCCGCACGGACGGGTACGCCTTCATGGAGCAAATGACATCCGCTTTGGGATTCACCGGATAGATACAGCCTTGGAAGCGATTCAGCACCAGCCCCTCCATGATGCGATAGCCGATGGCTGTCGGGTTGCGGGATGCGCCGATCACCGCGACCGAACGCGGCTTGAATATCGGGCGCATGGACGCCGCCGTGAACAGCCGATCGCGCAATTCCGTGCGGGCAACGCTATCCGCTCCGGGCAACACGGAAAACTCCACTGTTACGAAACCGTCGTCATACTTTTCCGTCACGGGAAATCCCGACTTGCGAAAGACATCGAGCATCCGTTTATTGCCCGTATGTGTGATGGCCTTGAACTGCGTAAAACCGTGTTGAATGGCCAGCAACGCAAGCCGTTCCAGCAGAAGGGTGCCCAGCCCTTTACCCTGAAAAGCGTCTTCTACCGTTACGGCCACTTCCGCTGTCGTTTCGTCATCCGCAAAGTAGGAACCGGCGGCAATAATTCGCGGTTCCCCTTCGGCATAACGGGTGACAATCATAGTCAAAACCTGGGTCGGATCCGAATTGTCACACATCTGGTCGATGGCTGACTCGCCGGGCTTGGAGTCGGTGAAGAAGCGATTGCGTCGTGATTCAGGCGAGAGACGTTTGAAGAAGGCTGCCAAACCGTGGGCGTCTTCGGGAACGGCCACATGGACGGTCGCCGTCGACCCGTCCCGCAAAATGAGTCGGCCGCGCTCGGCGGAATCCTGATAGGGTGGAGGGAGATAGAGTGGGCGTGTCGGAATCATGATCTTATCCTGTCTATTGTTCGTTTCACTTTACGATATCGATTCTCTGGAAAGCACGGAGGCGCCGTGCGCTTTCAGTGTGCGCACAAATTGCGTCCGAGTCACATACTCCGACTGAGCCGGGGTCTGAT
>SKZA01000209.1 GCA_007127595.1 Kiritimatiellia bacterium | reverse complement strand
TGGTTCAAAGTTGGATGCCATAAACATTATGTGAGCGCATTATCATAGGCGGGGGCTCGTGCTCGACTCGGGCCCCCGCCTTTCCTCGCAGGAAAGGATACGGCGTATGAGTCATTTCTTGGAACGGTCAGAGGAGGCCAAGGCCCGCGCGGAATTGGCCAAAAAACTGCGCAAAGCCGAGGCGGAGGAACGTCGCAAGGCCATACGGGAGCGGGGCAAGATCAAGGGCCTGCAGATACGGCCCACGGCATCCTACTTTGACGAAGCGGAACAAAAGGAGCCCGGCGAAGGCAACTGGTCCAGGTTCGGCTTCGATCTGAACCCCCAAGTGACCGGCGCCTCCACATTGATCCTCATCCTCTTCATCGTGTTGACGTTGATGTTTCACGAGCAGGCGAGTGATCTGTTCGCGCGGGCGCTGGGCGGCATCACCAGCACGTCCGGCTGGTTCCTCATCCTCGCGGCCAACGTGTTTATCGTAGCCGCCGCCTTCTTCGCCTTTTCGCGTTTCGGCCATATCCGAATCGGCGGCCCAAAAGCCAAGCCGGAATTCTCGACCATCTCCTGGTATGCCATGTTGCTCAGCGCGGGGATGGGCATCGGGTTGATGTTCTGGAGCGTCGGCGAACCCATGTTTCATTTTACCAGCCCGTCGCCCATGTTTTCCGGCATAATCGGCGAAACGCCGGAAGCGGCCCAAGCGGCCATGGCGGTGACGTACTTTCACTGGGGCCTGCATCCGTGGGCCATCTATGCCATTGTCGGTCTGGGCCTCGCGTTCTTCGCCTTCAATCGCGGGTTGCCGCTCACGATTCGATCGATCTTCTACCCGATACTCGGCAACCGCATCTACGGGTTCTGGGGCAACGTCATTGACGTGCTCTCGGTGCTCGCCACCCTCGTCGGACTGGCGACCTCGTTGGGACTCGGGGTCCAGCAGGTTGCCGCGGGACTGCACGTGCTCTTCGGCATCCCGCCCGGCACCACCACACAGGTCATCCTCATCGCCGCGATCACGGCCGTCGCTACAATCTCCGTCATGGCCGGCTTGGACAGCGGCGTGAAGCGCCTCAGCGAAGCCAACATGGTGTTGGCTGGAGTCCTGATGCTCTTTCTGCTGATCGCCGGGCCCACGATCTTCATCCTCGGCGGGTTCACCCAGAACTTCGGCTATTACCTGACCAAGCTGCCGGAAATGAGTCTCTGGACCGAAACCTTCCGTGACACAAACTGGCAGGGCTCGTGGACCGTATTCTATTGGGCGTGGTGGATCTCCTGGTCGCCGTTCGTCGGCATGTTCATCGCGCGTATCTCGAAAGGGCGCACCGTGCGCGAATTCATTCTCGGTGTCATGTTGATCCCGACCTTCCTGTCGTTCCTGTGGATGTCGGTCTTCGGCGGGTCCGCCCTCTTCCTGCAGGGGCGGGGCCTCGCGGACATCGCGGCGGCCGTCGATTCCGATGTCGCAACGGCGCTCTTCGTCATGCTTGAACACTTTCCCCTGACCGGCGTGCTCTCCTTTGTCGCGGTGATCCTCGTCACGGTCTTCTTCATCACGTCGTCCGATTCGGGCTCGTTGGTCATCGATCACCTGACCTCCGGAGGCAAGCTGGATTCGCCCGTGACGCAGCGCGTGTTCTGGGCGATCATGGAAGGATTGCTGGCCGCGGTATTGCTCATCGGGGGTGGCTTGCAGACCTTGCAGACGGCGTCGGTAACGACGGGGTTACCTTTTGCCCTCATCCTCCTTATCACGGTCTATGCCTTGTACATCGGTCTTACGCAGGAGCTTTTCGTGGAAGAATCCGTCGAGAAGAAGCTCGCGGCGGTGCGCGAAGAACATCGTATCGGAGAGGTGGTGGCTTCCGTGGCCCAGGAAAACGGCGACACGGACGATACAACCGCCGGGTGAGCCGGGGGGATCAAGCGGGCTTTCAGCCTGCGGGGGAGGGAGGCTGGATTGGAATTCCGGGGCGTTGCCCCGGGCTATGATCAAGCAGGCCTTCGGCCTGCATAGGTTGCAGCCCGTGGGCGTGCTTGACAGCAGCTGGGCGTAACACCCGCGGAACAATCAAACATGAACCCGCCCGATCCCTTGAAAGGTTGCTTGAATCCATCGTGGTGAATCGGCACGCTTCTGTTGCAGCCCGAAGGGCTGCTTGACTTCAGCCGGGGGCAACGCCCCCAGAATAATGCCAACCATGAACGAACCCTGCAGCCTGAAAGGCTGCTTGAACCTTCTTCGCGTACATGGCCGACGAACATACAACCGAATGGATATGGCGACAGATCGCCGTCCGGATACCGTCCGACTGGGAATGTCTCCAGTTTTCGCGCGAACCGGACGCGGGTCGCTGTGCGTTCGCCGACCGACGCCGCTTTCGCGTGGAGTTGAACTGGCGCCGCTTCAAGTCCGAGCCGGACTTCGAGCGAATGCTGAAAGATTACGCCTCCTCTCTGGAGGCGACGTGGAAGAACATCAAAACCGTTACGTGCCGTTCATGGCCGGGCCTGACCGGTCGCCGCGAACACGAAACCGTATCCCGTTATGGCCGCTACTTCGACGAGATCGGCGTACTCGTCGAGGTGGTCTTCATCCACGAGACCCGTCGTGATGAGGCGTTGGAGGCGCGTGTCCTGCATACCGTGCGCCCGGTCGTGCCCGACGCGGACGGCTTGCAACAATGGCGCGCATTCGGCATGGATATCCGGGTGCCACAGCAATTCACACTCGAGGAATGTGTGGTGGAACCCGCGCGCGTGGGCATGCGCTTCGACGGGCCGCGCAAGCCGGATCGCCGAATCTTTCGTCGCTACGGCATGGTGGATGCCTGGCTGAAACAACCGGTGCGCGATTGGCTCGCCGACCAGGCGGACGTCGCCGCGCGCGAATTGCGGCCCGAAAGTGTGACGCGCGGGAACATTGGCATCGAGCGACTGAACGGGTTATGGAAACCGCGCGGTCTCATGCTCCCGCGCGGCCGGTACGCATCATCGGCGTGGAAGGATCCGGGCGACGGCCGGCTGTATCAGGCCATCTGCATTACCGGCAAACGGCGCGCCGCGCTGCATCCGAAAAATGGAGCGGACGAAGTCATGAAATCCTGTCCCGAATTCCTGGTCATCCCGGAAAGACAATGAACAGAAGCACGAAAAGAAGTTATTGGTTCAACTTTTCCAATGATTGGAAAAGTAGGAAGAATTTTTTCCAACGATTGGAAAACTTGGCCAATTTTTTTCCAACGATTGGAAAAACGCGCAATTTTTCTTCCCCGCCTGCCACTTGCGCGAACGGATCGGTTGAGCAAACAAGCCTACTGGTCCAGAAGCCGTCGCATCGCCCGCGGCGGGCAGGCAATGATTGGAAAAACAGCACCGCGGCACATTCTTGGCGGTCTTTGCGACCTTCTGCCTGCCACGGCGTAGTCTCCGCAGGAGAACGAAGCCGGGTTCAAATTTCTTCGCGGAGCTGTGTGTCATGAGCGGGAAGACCTCCAAACGTCAAACCACCGCGTCGGCGGCCGGGGCGTGGGATCATATGCTGCGCGCGGTGTTGTTGCCCAATACCGCCGCGCGTAAAATACGCGATGAGGACGACGGATCGCTGACCCTCGCGGTGCCGACGCGCGCGCCAAAATTCCTGTTTCCGCCCTTTTCCTGGCTGATTCGCCCCCCAAAAGAGCGTCTGACGGTGCTGGACCCGGTCGGCGCGGCGATCTGGCGTGCGTGCGACGGCCGGCGTACCGTAGAAGACATCGTCAAAAACTTTGCGATTCAGCACAGATTATCTTTTCATGAGAGTAGGGTTTCTGTTACGGGTTATATTAAAGCGTTATTGCAACGGGGCGCATTGGCGGTGGTGGTGACGCAGTCAGATCATTGATGACCCCCTCGTGTCGGAGGTGGGCCAAATGGAGAATTTGCGCGAGTGACGGTTCGAGCGGTTATCCTCGGGTTAATAGGCGCGGCGTTTGTCTGTTCCTATACCTACTTTAACGATTGGATCATGCGGCAGACGATGTTTGTGGGCAATTTCATGCCCATCTCCGTCTACGGTCTGCTGGTCCTATTTCTCGCGTTCGTGTTGCCGCTCTGGTTGCGTATCAAGCGCTCGGGCGCATTGACGCGTTCCGAACTGGCGGTGATCCTCGTCCTCGTCCTCGCGTCTTGCGCGATTCCCGGGTCGAACCTGCTGCGCCTGTTCACGCCCGCGCTGATCATGCCGCATCGCTACGAGTTGACCGAACCCGGCTGGCAGCAACAAGGGGTGATGGATCTGGTCCCCGAAGGCATGTTGGTCGATATCTCGGAAGATCCAGACACGGTACTCGGCGGTTATACGCGCGGTCTCAAGGACGCGTCCGATCGCTTGTCCCCAGGTGAAGTGCCCTGGAACGCGTGGAGTTCGCCGCTCTGGTTTTGGTTGCCGATCATTCTGAGTCTGTGGATCGCGATGGTGAGTCTGGCGGTGGTCGTCCATCGACAATGGGCCGATCACGAACATCTACCGTACCCAATTGTGACCTTCACAAAATCGCTGTTGCCGGAGGAAAACGGACAGCGAAGTCCGGTGTTCAGCAATAATCTGTTCTGGCTCGGACTGGGCGGTGTGTTTGTCATTCATCTCTATAACTATCTCAATCTCTGGTTCCCAACCTATCTCTTCGGGCAGATACCGCTCGGCGTCGATTTCTCGCCGCTGGCGGAGCTGTCGACCACGTTTGAAGTCGGCGGCGGCGAGTCGCTGCTGAACATGTACACGATCTATTTTACCGTCGTGGCCGTGGCGTACTTCCTGCCGAAAGAAGTGTCGTTGTCGCTCGGCATCGGCCCGTTCATCTGGGTGTTTATCGCAGGCATCTTCGCGACGTACGGCGTCGGCGTCGGCGGCTGGCAGGGTACGTGGCCGTTCGGCCTGACGATGGACGCCATGATGATCATGGGCGCCTATTTCGGTATGTTGGCCGTGCTCCTGTATACCGGGCGCCAGTACTATTCGGCGGTGTTTCGCCGGGCGCTGGGTTTCCCCGCCGGAGAACGTGTCGAGTCGTCGGCGATCTGGGGCGCGCGCTTTTTCATGATCGGCATGTTGTTCTTTACCATGTACGCCGCCATGAACGTCGGGCTCGACTGGCCGATCGCGTTGCTGTTCGGCATGGGGCTGGTCGCGGTGTACCTCGTGATGGCCCGCCTGTTGGCGGAGACGGGGCTGTTCTTCATCGTGGTCAGCGGAACGCCGGCGACAATTCTCTGGGCGATCTTCGGCGCGCGCGCGTTGGGCCCGGAAATCCTGTTCATCATGTTCATGCTTTCGCTGGTGCTCTTCTATGACACGCGCGAGGCGCTGATGCCGTATGTCGTGAACGGACTAAAACTGGCCGACGACTGCAAGGCCAAGGTCGGGCGGACCGCGTTCTTTGTCGTGGTTGCCTTAATGGTCGGCCTGGCCGTCGGTATTCCGACGACGCTGTATTTCCAGTATGAACGCGGAGTGGACGTGTCGTTGTGGAAGATCGAGCAGGCCAAGCGCCCGTTCAACGAAACGATCAGCATCATGCAACGTCTCGACGCGCAGGGACAACTGGAGGAAGCGGGGCAGGTGACCGGTTTGAAACGATTCGCGGAAGCGTCCCCGCATCGCAACGGGCTGATTGCTTTCGGCGCGGCCGCCGCGCTGGTGCTGCTGTTCTCTTTCCTGCGCCTGCGCTTCACGGGCTGGCCGTTGCATCCCGTAATGTTTCTCGTATGGTCAACCTATGCGGGGAACGCGTTTGCCCAGGCCTTCCTGTTCGGATGGCTGATAAAAGTCCTTATCACCCGGTTCGGCGGGATGGGCGTCTATCAACGTTTCAAACCGCTGATGTTCGGCCTGATTGCCGGTGAAATGTTGGGCGGCGTGATCCCGATGATCATCAGCTTCATTTACTTCGTTGTAACCGGCGGCGAGATTCCCAGACCCTTTGAGATTATGCCCGGCTGATCATGAAAAGAATCGACGTACAGGAACAACCGGTATTATCCCCCGGCCGCATCTTTCAGATCGCGGTAACCGGTGTGAAGTACCGTCTCTTCCGGGCCGTGGTCACGGTGGCGGTGATCGTCGTGGCGATGGCGTTCCTAATGAATATCCTCACGGAAAGTCTTATCAAACGTGCCGTGGCCGAATCGGTTCGCGACCAGATCGAGGAAATGCATCGCGTGGATCGTTGGATTGCACGCCTGTCCATGCCGCAAACCGCGGAGGAGATTCTCGAGGGATTGGCGGAAGAGGTGAGGCGAACCCTCCCCGATGAGCCGGCCGATGAGGAAGTTGAGGCGGCTCTGCAAGACGCCTCGCCCTACCTGCGGGAACTGACCGCCATGAGCGGCTATGGCATGGACGAAATCCTCGCCCTGCAACCCGTGGCGCGGGAGGCGATACAGTATCTGCGCTTCTTCGACAACCTTGATTACGGGCGACGCCGCGTATTGGTCGGGCCCGTGGAGTCCACCCAGATCTTTGATCGACTGCAAAGCGAGCGCGCCTGGCACCATTTCACGAGTAATCTGGCGGATATGCGGACCGTTCGCTTTCCTTTTCCGTTGGAGGAGTTCCAGGCCTTCATCGAGCGCTGGGACGAACTGGAAACGTTGGTTTCCAAAGTGCGCGACGGCCAATCGCGCGCGATTGCCGCCATTCAGGCAACGTTGGGCGAGCAGCCCGTGGTCGAGGCGTTGCGCGACGCTGACGGAGCTTTCGGCGACACGTTACGCGAGGCCGGGTTCGCCCTCACGCCCGAGACCGCCTCATTGCTTGCGGTCGAAGTCGAGCGTTTGGATTACACCTTGCTTATCGAAGGTACAATCAATATACACGGCGTTCGTCAGGCGGTCGCCGCAAGGCGGGATATCCTGCCGGGCGATGTCACGATGCAGATGATCTGGCAAATGCTGCGCAGTCGCGAGGGCGCGGAATGGTTCATCGGGGTCATGCACGAGAGCGAGCTTGCGACCCGGGGCCTGACGGCGGAGCGTTTGGAAGAGATCGCGTCGCAACGCGCGCATGCGCGTCTGTTGGCCATTGCCGAACGCCAGACACGGGAAGCGGGCGGGGGCCTAATGGGAATCGGTACGCGTATGACATGGCTGGCGTTCGTTTCGATGCTTGTCTGCGCCGTCGGTATCGCCAACGCCATGTTGATGTCGGTCACGGAACGCTTTCGGGAAATCGCCACGCTGAAATGTCTGGGCGCGCTCGACGCGTTCATCATGTCCGTATTTCTGATTGAGGCCGCCCTGTTGGGTCTTGTTGGCGGTCTCGGCGGGGCGCTGGCCGGTCTCCTGTTGGCCACGACGCGCATGGCCGTGACGTTTCGTTCGCTGTTGTGGCCCGCCCTGCCGTGGGCGGAAATCCTGATCGCCGGTTTGATTTCCCTTGCGGTCGGCATTGTGCTGGCCGCCATATCCGCCGTGTACCCCTCATTTCGCGCCGCCCGGTTGGCGCCCATGGAGGCCATGCGCATCGAATGAGCAACGCCCCCGCACATACGCCTTTGGAAGAAACGCCCGTGCCCGGCGCGAAGCGCGTCATCATCCGTACGGTCGCGATGAAGAAGATCTATCAGCGCGGCGAGGAAATCACCCACGCCTTGCGCGGCGTAGATGTCGAGATCTATACCGGCGAATTCATCGTGGTCATGGGACCGTCCGGCTCGGGTAAGAGCACCTTTTTCAACATGATTGGCGCCCTCGACAGCCCGAGCGAGGGACGCGTGTTCATCGACGAAGTGGACGTGGCGCAATTGACCGCCGAAGAGTTGGCCTTTTTGCGATGTCGCAAGATCGGGTACATCTTCCAGTCCTATAACCTGATCCAATATATGACCGCGCTCGAAAATGTGACCACGCCGATGGCGTTCGGCGGTGTGACGCCCGACGAAGCGCGCACGCGCGGCATGGACCTGCTGGAACTTGTCGGCCTGAAGGAGCGCTGGTTCCATCGCCCGATCGAAATGTCGGGCGGCCAGCAGCAGCGCGTCGCCATCGCGCGCGCGCTCGCGAACAATCCCAGCGTCCTGCTCTGCGACGAGCCAACGGCGAACCTGGATCACCATACGGGTGACGAGATCCTCGGCATTCTCCAACGACTTAATAAGGAACGCGGCGTGACGATCATTTGTGCGACGCACGACCATCGCATGATGAACATTTGCGACCGGCTTATGTGGATTCGCGACGGCGGCATTGAACGAATCGCCCGCCGCGACGAGGTGGAAGTGGAGGTAGGCGCCATTGACTAGCGGACGTACAGAGCGCACGAATGCCAAGAGTATTCAGTGTTCGGTGTTCAGTGTTCGGTGTTTCTGTACACGGTTGTTTTCTTTACTGAACACTGAACACCGAATACTGAACACTCTCCTGTTCTTGCTCGTTGTGACCGTGACGGCGCTGGCCGCTCTCCCGGCCAACGCCTCCATCCGCGCGGATGCCGAGATTCTGACGCAACACGCGCATCGATTGACGGGAACGGACGAGTACCGGGCGGCGGCGGAGCATGTGGAACAGCGTCTGCGCGACATCGGCATCGAAAAAGTGATCGTTCAGGAATTTCCGACCGTGCAAACGACGGTGACACGTTGCGAGCTCGTCGCGGGCGACGGGCGCGTCCTGCCGCTGGTGCCCGGTCGGCCCAACGGTATTGTGCCGCCCTCGTCGCCACCGGAAGGGCTCATCGGTGAATTGGTGGATCTGGGCGATGGCTCCGACGATATGCTGAACCGGGTACCGGTTCGCGGTCGTATCATTGTAATGGATTACAACGCGGGCAAACAGTGGCTCAAGGCGTTTCGTCTGGGCGCGCGCGCCGTGATCTTTGTGGAAGGCCCGGATGTCGCGGATTCGCATCATCACCATTACGTGCGCGCGAATGCGAATCTGCCGCGCTTCTATTTCGACGGTCCACGCGGGGAATTGCCAATCGGCGAAACGATTACCATTCATTCCGAGATCACGTGGAAGCGGGCGATCGGGCGGAATATTGTCGCCTTCCTGCCGGGCACGGATCCCGTATTCGAGCTGGGGCGCGAGGAAGTTATTCTGCTCAGCGCGAATCTGGACTCGTTCGGCGAGTTTCCGCGCCTGACGCCGGGCGCACGTTCCGCGGCCAATGCGGCCGGCCTATTGAAATTGGCCGAGGTGCTGAAAGAAAATCGGCCACGCCGTCACATGGCGCTCGTGTTCTTCGACCAACAAGCACGCTCCCATGCGGGCGCCGTGGCGTTCTACTGGGCGCTCGAAGATCGCATCACCGCCGCCACCGTTCGGACCCGGATGCGGTCATGGCGGGATGAAACGCAATTTCTGGAGAATATCGACTCGATCCTGGCGCACGAGAATCCACTGGATCACCTCGACATGCCCGGAGGCGATCGCTTGATGGAGCGCATTCAGAACCAGGCGCGCGACATGGCCCTCGAACTGCGTAGCCAATTGATGGACCTGCGAGAAGAGGCGAACCGGCTGGTAACGGAATACGAGGTCGTGGACGAGGAAACGGTCGCGCGCATTGAAGGGGAAGTGACCGTTTTGCTCGAGGAGTTCAATCGCTGGAACGATTTGAGGCGGGCCTTGAGCCGTTGGCGACCGGTGCTACCGGAACTTCATGACCTGCGCGATCGTGTCTTGGACGCCGTGCGGGAGGCTGTCGGCCTGCGTCAGGCGGAACTGCTTGATGAACAACGGATGCTGGAATCCTCCGCCGAACTCCATGAGCTGTTTTCCGATCGCTGGATCACGTTGCACACGTCGTTGTTGCTGGGTGACAGTGGACAACGTTGGGGCGTGTTGATCGGGGGCGATTCCGAAATTCGAAACCGGGAAGGGGATCATCCGGGCCTGTACGGTCGTATTCAGCAGAGTTTCCTGCGCGCGTATAACGCGCTCGATGCGCGTGCGAGCGCGCCGCTGTTCTTTGAGCGGGCGACGGTGGACGCGACCCTCACGCAACCGCGCCTGTTGTGGGCGGCGCGCGGCCTGATTCATAGCGGCGAAATCGCAGGCCGTTACGGGATCTATAACATCGCACTGGGCACGACGCACGAAACGTTGCCGCGGGAAGGCACGCCCGCGGACACGCTCGACCGGCTGGATATCGATCTGTTGGATATCAACGTACTGGAGATCGCGCGTATGCTGACGGCGATTGGCGATCTGCCCTTTGCGCCCGATGAATTGGAAGCCGTGGCCGATCAGCGGGGCCTGTCGCTGCGACGCGCCATCCCCACGGACCACTCGTATATCGTCCCCCGTTTCCGGAATCAGGCGACAGAAGGCGCGCTGACCATGGGACGGCATCGCGGCAGTTCCATCCCGAATCTGCCTACCCCCGGGGTGGTGGTGCAGATCAATCTGGACGATCCCTGGAATCGCATCTTCTGGCCGCACAATAAATTCGCGGCCTTTGATCCGTTTATTGTCGTCATGACCGATCAGAACGGCGCCTACACGGTCGGCGGCCTGCCGAAAGAGGATACGTGGCCGCAGCCGGTCGCGTTCGCCGCGCGTTTCAATGAGCGCGGCGAGGTCGTCGAAGTGTCCGACATGCGTTCACGCGAAGGCGTGCGCGCGCGGTTGAATATGCTTCGCGCCCGGGGCGGTTTCTACATGATGCCGCCGCGCTTCTGGCCGGACGACGCTAATGTATTTGATGCCGTCGGCAATGCGAACTTGGGTTCGGACTCTTCGGAACGCGGGAATGTGCGGACCTTGGACGGCGTGGTCACCTTCTTTGTCGAAGAGAAGGTGGATGCCGTGAAGATATTCGGCGCCCGTTCCGCCATTGGCCTCGATAACGCGGCCAGCGACCTGGAAGGCGATGTGGTGGACGAGGCGCTCGGACGCGGATTTCCGATCGACGGTACATGGTTGGATGTTCGCACCTCGTTTCAAGGTGCGGGCGATTTATGGCGCATCAACGAGTCGCGTTTGGCGTTATTGCGCGCGCGCGACATCATGAATTCTTCGCTCGAGGAATTGCACGGGCGCGTGGAAGACTTGTACGGCGCCGCGCTGGAAGCGGAAGAAGGGCTGTATGCCGAGTCGCTTGCGGCGGCGGCGTTGCTTGCCGCACAGCCGGTATACGAAAACAGTCGCGCGATCATGGATGACTTGGTGGCGGCGGTCTTGATTCTGCTGGCCCTGTGTATTCCGTTTGCCTTTGCCGTGGAACGACTGCTGATCGGGGCGAGCCTGATTTACAAACAGGTATCGTGGTTCGCCTTCTTCTTTATCATCACGTTCATCGTTCTTTACCTTTCGCATCCGGCATTTGCCGTGGCACAGACGCCCATCATTATCTTCCTGGGATTTGCCGTCGTCGTGTTGTCGTCGCTCGTGATCTTCATCATCATGCAGAAGTTCGAGACGGAACTGAAAGCGTTGCAGGGAATGACCTCCACTGTGCACGCGGCGGATATCTCCCGGTTCAACACCGTCATGGCGGCCATGAGCATGGGCATTTCCACCATGCGGCGCCGTCCGTTGCGCACAGCGCTGACGGCCATCACGATCATCCTGCTGACGTTCACCATCCTGTGCTTCGCCTCCTTCGATACGCAGCGCGGGATCGTCCGCCTCTTTACCGCGCCGTCACCGAATTATACCGGTGTGCTGTATCACCCGCCGTCCTGGGGCACGATCAATCCCGATTATGTGGATCTGATCCGCGCCCGCTGGGGGCGTGAAGCGGATGTGACCACGCGGCATTGGGTTTGTCCCGAGTTTCCGGGCGATCCCGATTTCGTCGTCGGCCTTGAGGACGGCAGCAATCCGGTAACGCTCAAGGGTATTCTCGGCATCGAGCCGAACGAATTGAAGCATCGCCCGGATCTGCGCGCGCTCTTGCGGATCGAAGACCCGGAGCAAATCAACGATCACGTGTACATGACGGACGCCGTGGCGAATCTCTTGGGGGTGGAGCCCGGTGATCGCGTGATTGTGAGGGGCATCCGGCTCACGGTCGGGCCGTTGGTCAGTTCCACCCGATTCACGGCGATCACCGACATGGATAATACCAGCATTATTCCGATCGATTACGCGCAGATGCAGGAGACGCAGGCGCAGCAGATGACGGGGGCTGCGGACGATCTCGTTACCGAGCAGGTCAACTGGGCCAATCTCCCGACGGATTCCGTGGTCATCATGTCGGATGAAAACTGTGCGCGCGCGGGTGGCAAGGTCAGCGTGGTGCACCTGTACACGGACGATGCGGAACAGGCGAGCCGCCTCGCGGAAGAGTTTGCGCGTATGATGGATCGTACGCCGATCATGGGCACGCGACCGGACGGTGTATACCGGCACGTGCTCGGTACCGTGGTCGCCGCCAGCGGGGTGGGGGATCTGCTCTTCCCCGTATTGCTGGGCGGCCTGGTCATCTTCGGCACGATGTTGGGTTCCGTGGCCGATCGCGAGAAGGAAATCTACACGTTCAGCGCGCTGGGTCTCGCGCCGCCGCACGTGGCCAGTCTCTTCTTTGCCGAAGCCATGGTGTACTCGGTGCTTGGCGGGATGGGTGGATACCTGATTGCTCAGGGGGCGATGCGGGTGCTGACCGGACTGGCGGCGTATGGCTTGGTCACGGTCCCGGAAATCAATTACTCCTCCACCAACGCGATCGTCACCATATTGATCGTCATGGCCACGGTATTGGTGTCCGCGATCTATCCGGCGATTAAGGCGTCGAAGAGCGCGAATCCGGGCCTGTTGCGTACATGGCGCCCGCCGCCGCCGAAAGGCGACGTGCATGACATCGTCTTCCCCTTCACGGTGTCGGAATACGATCTCACCGGCGTGGTCAGTTTTCTACAGGAACACTTCGAGCATTTCAGCGATACGGGGCTGGGCGCGTTCATGGCGCGCGACACGCAAATGATCAAATACGAGGACGGCCAACTGGGTCTGAAGGCCTATCTGGCGCTGGCGCCCTTCGATCTTGGCGTCACGCAGGATTTCGAACTACGCAGTGTGCCCAGCGAGATCAAGGGCATTGACGAAGTGCAAATCCGGTTAACGCGCAAGTCGGGCCAGCCCGGCGACTGGCTGCGCTTGAACCGCAATCTCTTTGACGATCTGCGTACGCAGTTTCTATTGTGGCGCTCTATTCCAAAGGACGCCATGGAACATTATCGGGAACGAACATTAACGAGTTTGAAAGCATAGGGGTCGGTGAAACGTATGGGAGGGACGGGCGCTGTCCCGTCCGGGCAGGGACGACACGGAGGTCGTCCCTCCAGAAGAGTGTGAGTTGAGTAGAGAACAAGATGTCTGATGAAGAACGCATAGATAAGGAACTCGAAGAGTTTCGGCAGGTGATGGAGGTGCCCTCGACGTTCGAGGACGGCTTCAACTGGACGTCTTTGCTCGGCGCGATCTTCGTCGCCCTGCTGATGGTGCCCGGCGCGATTTACATGGGCCTGCTGGCCGGCGTGGAGAATATCGGCGCGGCGTCGCAGTGGGTGACCGTCATTCTCTTTATCGAAGTGGCCAAGCGCGCGCAGAAGACGTTGAACCGAGCGGAGATTTTCGTGCTCTTTTTCATGGCGGGCGCCGCCATGGGACTGCCCTTCAACGGCCTGCTGTGGAACCAGTTCTTCGTGCGTAGCGACGCGGCCATCGCCACCGGTATCGCCGCCGAACTGCCGGTCTGGTTCGCGCCCCCCGCTGAATCGGAATCGTACGGAGCCCGCACCTTCTTTCATGTCGACTGGCTGCCCGCGATCGGGCTGGTGATCTTTGGCACGTTTTTCGGGCAGTTATCCAATATGGTACTTGGCTACGGCTTGTTCCGAGTGGCCAACGATGTCGAGAAACTTCCGTTCCCCATGGCGCCGATCGGCGCGCAGGGGATCATGGCGTTGGCGGAAGACGCCGAAGAAAAGACGATCGAGCAAGCGGAATCGCGTTGGCGCTGGCGCGTATTTTCCATAGGAGGCGCCCTGGGGCTTGTCTTCGGCTTGATCTATCTGCTCCTGCCGACGTTAACCGGCGCATTGACCGGCGAGCCGATCACGATCTTGCCGATCCCGTTTTCCGATTTCACACCGCAAACCGGGAATTATCTCAAGGCGGTAGCCACCGGCATGTCATGGGATCTGGGCAACCTGATCTTCGGCATGGTGCTGCCGTTCTTTGCAATGGTGGGCGCCTTCGTGGGGTTGATCGCCACCTTCGTCCTGAACCCGATCCTGTACGAAACCGGTGTCCTGAGTAGTTGGAAACCCGGCGACGGGACGGTAAGCACGCTGTACCTCAACAACGTGGACTTCTACTTCAGTTTCCAGATTGGTATCGCCATCGCGATCGCCATTGCCGGTATCTTGCAGGTGATTCGCAGTATGCGCGGCGCCCGGAAACGCGCCAAGCAACAGGCTGCGATGCCGCAGGGGTCGGCCCGCCAGGCGGTTCCGGAAGGGCGGGGCGACATGAAGGTGTGGGTCATCATCGCGGTCTACTTCTTTGTCACCATCACCTACATCACGGTTTCCGGTTGGCTCATCGACTGGCATCGCGGGGTGATGATTGTCCTGTTCTTTCTCGGCTTCGTGTACACGCCGCTCATTAGCTATGTGACCGCGCGCCTGGAGGGTATGGTTGGGCAGGTGGTGGAAGTGCCGTTCATTCGCGAGGCGGCGCTGATCTTGAGCGGATATCAGGGCGTGGCGGTCTGGTTTCTCCCAATTCCCATTGCGAACTATGGGCAAATGACGGTCTTCTACAAGCAGTGCGAATTGACCGGCACGAAGTTTACGAGCATCTGGAAGACGCAGGTTGTCTTGTTCCCGATCATCCTTATCAGTTCCATCTTCTTCATGAACTTCATCTGGAGCCTGAACGAAGTGCCTTCGGCGGTCTATCCGTTTGCGGACGAAATCTGGAAACTGCACGCCGAGAACGCCTGTATCATGTACTCATCCACGTTGGGCGAATATTCGATCTTCGAAGAAGCGTTCCGCGCGTCCTATATCGCCGTCGGGGCGGTGTTCGGGGCCGTGCTGTTCTGGGGCATGTCATTCCTCGGCGCGCCGGTGATGTTGACGTACGGCGTCGTGCGCGGGTTGGGCCAGACCATGCCGCACGCGGTGATCCCGCAGTTCATCGGCGCGTTGATCGGTCGCTATTATTTCCAGAAGAAGATGGGCTTGCGTTGGCGCCAGTATATCCCGGTCGTCAGCGCCGGCTTTGCCTGCGGCATGGGCCTGATCACCACCGTCGGCGTCGGCATCACATTCTTGAGCAAGGCCGCGATTCCGTTGCCGTTTTAATGAGTGTTCAGTGTTCGGTGTTCAGGAAAGAGGGCGCCATGAAGTGTGTGAATGAGAAAAGAACCTATTTGGATGTCGAGGATTTAGATGTTTATCAGAAGCTGTGTGAATTGCATCTCAATATGTGTGATCTAAGCCATGAATGGCCGTCGGAAGAGCGCTACGAACTGGGGGCGCAAATTCGGCGATCGTCAAATAGTTCCCCGGCGCAGCTAGCGGAAAAGAATG
>SKZA01000105.1 GCA_007127595.1 Kiritimatiellia bacterium | reverse complement strand
TTCGGCATGCAGGACAGACGGCACGGGTCCGTCTGACTCAAGCGCTAACGTCCCTCCGGCGGGGGGAATGTCGATACCCGGGATAAAGCCATAGAAAACATCGTTTTCAGGCACTTCGCTGATGGTGTGATCGTTCAGAACAAGACGCGCATAGGTGCGCTCCACATCGGGCCGCCAAAGGCGACCGAGCCGCACACGCAAAATTCCATCGTCATTCGCGGGCGGTTTGAATTCCGTTCTCACGCGATGTTTTGTCCAGGGACGCACGCGGTACAATTCACCGACGCCCTCATGGACGGGCGGATACACGGCCTTCCGCGGGCTGACATGGAACAGCGCGGCGGCGACATGGATCATGCCGCTCTCATGTGCGTCCGCTCCCCCTCTGAGATCAAAGAGATAGGTGTCCCGCCCTTGAGCCCAAGCGGCTGTTGCCGCTTCCGTCATTCGTTCGCGCGGATTGGTCCGCATTTCCAAAACGTCCAGCACGAATGGCTCGAATGCATACGCCCGCCAATAATCGCCAAATCGTTCGCCGGCAATCACAACAGCGTCGGCGGACAGTTCCGCGGCGGCCCGGCGAATATACGGCTTCTCGGCATAGCCCGACCAGACCTCGTCGCTGTCACTTCCCCAGAGCCACTGATCCAGATGACGAGGGCGCCATGCATGAGATACTTTCAAAGGTTCTTCGGGCCGGGGCTCGGGGTGTGCAGGCACCTTCGATCGGTCTTCCAAAACATAGGCGATGCGATGTAGGTAGAGAAAGGGATCCGGATCCTCCGCGCCGGCGGGCGCCATGACGAGTTCCAGCCAGCCGGTCTCTTCATGGACCGACCTTTCGATCTCCAGCTCGTGCATGAAGTCGTATACCACTTCGTGCGGAGAGCGTTCATATGCGTCACTATAAGGCACAACGACAGGAGCAACCCACTCATTCTCCAGCCGGTATCGAACCGTACGACCTCGACGCGCGATCATCTCGTCGTCGGCCGCCGCCGAATAGTACAGCCGCATGACGAGGCGCTTGGAAGGTGCGTTGTCCATGGATGGGACCCGTATGCGGGACCCCGCGCCCACAACGACGCGCGGCACGGAAATGTGCCGCTCACTATGCCCGCCCCAGTCACGCCACCAGTGGTTATAGCCCCACCAAAAGATCTCTTCCCCATCCACCTGCAACAGTCGCGATGCAATATTTTCGTATTCCCAAAGGTTCACGTTCAGCGGGCCGGCCCCCAGCCAGGACGCTTCGAGCACGGACGGCAGTGGATACGTCGCGCGCAAGTCCAGCGTATCGGGTCGAGCCGCAAGTTCAGGCGGCGCCTCAAGGAGGTTAACCCCCGGACGCAAACGTACCGGCCACGAGCGGGGCCACGCGGGATGCGAAAGGGTCGCAACGTCCTGCTCCGAAGGGGCCGGGAAATCGCGCAGATATACAAATAGAATCGACCCGGCTTCGTCGGCCCCATCCACGTTGATCTGTCGCTCATACCGATCCCGCGCGCTTATGCGAAACAGGCGATAACCGGCAAATGACATCCCGTCGACATAGAGCGGTTCGCCATGAGGCTCCACATCGAAGCGATTCAAGAGGACATCATACAGCCAACCGCGCGCGTATTGGTCTACCTGTTCACGAAACGGTATGACCATGATGGCGTCCATCACATCCACGTCCAGCAGCATGGGATTGATCGTGTGGGACCGCCGATAAGACGAGTTCCAACGCTCCGATGCCCGCCCAATGGCCTGCAGCCAGTTCCGTATCCCCGGAACCGTCGCTACCAGGGGGACCTCGTCGGGAGCATGGCGTTCTATCCATGCCCGAAACTCTTGCGTATTCTTCCATTGCTGTTGCGCCTCGGACCAGTCCGGCCCCGACTTCAACGCCGACACCATCACAAGCACGGCCAATAGCCCGGCGCACGCAGGTTCGAGAAAGCCCCTGGCCGAGGAGCGCCCCCGGTCGATCAGGGCGATCAGACGGTCCGCATACCAACCCGCGCCCAACGCCATGAGGGGGGTTAAGAACAGCACGATGACAAAGGCATAACGGCCGACGATCTTATCGTAACATCCGTAGAAGAGGACATAGATCAATATCCCGCCGACGAGCGGAAGCAAACGCAACGCCTTCCGCCCCGCGCCGACGAGCCAACCGACCGTGCCAAGCAACAAGAAGATGCTCAACACAGGCGGATACCTGTGCCAAACCCAGTGAATCAGTTGCGGGGCCATGATCCGGAAGTTGTTTTGATGAAGGCCCTTGTGAACCAGGCCTTCCTGGTCAACGGTCCGTTCCCGCAGCAACAGCGAGTCGGCTTGCGGAAGCCCCAGGAGCCCTCGTCCTTCGAAAAGGTTTTGCGCGAATACCACGGCCACGCCCAGCGCAACGCCGCCGCCAAGCGGGAACATCAACATCAAGCGCCGTCTGAAGGGGCCGAATCCATCCAAGCACAGCAGTATCAGGCCGGCGGGGATGGCGAACAGAAAGCCGGACAACCGCGCCCAGCCGCTCAACCCGACCAGCACACCGGCCAACAGCGCCCAAGCCGCGGATCGTCTGCCCCAGGTGGACGCCGCCAGTAGTATGGCCAACGCGCCGAAGCCCATCGTGTGGGATAGCGTGTCACGAAAAGGCAGGGCCAATTCCCATACCCGCGCAGCGGGCGAAGAAAAGGACAAGAGCAACAGCAACCCGAAAAGCGCGCTGAGCGTACCGCGCGCCCCGCGGGAATCCGTCAAACCCACCATCGCGGCCCAAAAGAACAACAGAAAGGCTAGGAGCACCGCGTTGGCCATGTAGGGCGCGCGCTCACCTAGATGCCGGACCAGATGCAAGAAGACGGGAAACCCGCCTTCCAGTAACGTGATGTATTCAATCTCCTCTGCGGGCGTTCCGGCGCGGCGCTGCGCCCAGGCCTCACGGTTGGACGAAAAGTAGTCATCCTGGCTTATCCGAAGATGTAGGCGGAAATTGAATCCGGAATCGCCCGCAAGATAATAGCGATGATGGCCCAGGCTTGTCCAAAGCAAGACGACGAAAAGCAGAACGGCCGGAATCGCTATCCATGTTCTCGAACCTATATGTACCGGTCGGAGCATTCCCTTATCCATGTATCTCCACCGAGGTCACACCGGCGGACGAGATTCAGTGACCGTTTCGCAGTACGTCGACAATTTGCCGAGCTATCCGCTCATGACCGTCCGCATTCGGATGGCCGTCGATCAGCGTTTCGGTGGGCACAAGCGTCATGGGATAGCCCGGGGCGCCCGCGTCCCCTACCAGGCCCAACATGGGGGAATCCGGCTGTAAATCGATTTCGGCGATGATCATCCGGGCCGGAGCGGTCGACAATTCTTCCATGAGCTCGCGCAGGCTGCCGATCCCCTCATCGCGGGCCGCCCGGTACTGACGCAACAATTCCGGATCACGCGGGGCGGCGATTTCTTCATAGCCGACACGCGCGGCCAGCATATGCGTAACCTTCATCGAGACGAACTGGTACATGTGGCTGCGCGTCTGCAACCAACGCTTTCCGGGGAATGACCATGAGTAGACACGGCCCGGCACATGCAGATAGCCATCCTGGACGTAGAACGCCGGCTCCAGGTCGTTGGAGACCAACGCGAACACGATCGCGTGCGGCTCCAATGCCGGTGTCCAGCGGCGAATCACTTCGATGCCCTGCCACAGGTTGTACCCGGGCACGCCCGTATTGATGGCTTCAACCCGCTCGAATCCGTCCGGCGGTTCAAGTAAACGTTCCACGGCAGCAGGCCATGCTTCCTCCTCGCGCACCCCCATCCCATACGTAAACGAATCGCCTACGCACAGGATGCGATAGACACCCTCCGCCGGTTTGGAATCGATCTCCGCGCCCCGGAACCCGAGCGAGTTGATGCGCACGGGTTGGCCATATGCGCGGCCGACGAAGCCCGGGCTGAATTCTACCGCCTGCACGGGATTTTCAGAGGAGACATACAGGCCGCGCGGATAAATGATGCCGCCGCCAAGACCCAGCAGGCGGCATACCAGCTCCCCGGAAAGAAGGGCGATCAAGACGGCCACGGACAGCTTGAGCAGAAGCGTCGCCGAGCGCTGCAAGACGGCTCCCATGACCATCTCAGAACAAGGTATAAATGAACGGGGCGGACCCTTGCCCAACGGCAATGAGCAGGGCCATCATCAATAAGACGAGAATGATGGGAATAATCCACCATGCCTTGTGGTGCATGGCAAAGGCGAAAAATTCGCCGACCAATTTACCGAGATGCCTGCAGAAACGCATGATGATCCCCTTCTACGCAGCCGCTAGTCTAACACGTAATCCTTTTGCCATTCCGCCTTCTCCGTCCAAGGCGGCTGCTTGGTCTTGTCCAGCACATGTGACCCCAATACCAGATAATCCATTTCGGTCCGCATAAAACAGCGATACGCATCTTCCGGCGTGCAGACGATCGGTTCGCCGCGCACGTTGAAAGAGGTATTGATAATGATGCCA
>SKZA01000295.1 GCA_007127595.1 Kiritimatiellia bacterium | reverse complement strand
TTCGGTGATTTCGGGCGAGTGGCCCGTACTGCCTGGCGTCAGGAAATCAGGGAAGCTGACGATGTTGATATCGCGCGGTATCCCATGCGCGGAAAGCACGTCCCGGAACTGTTCGTCCACGGCTTCCACATCTTCGTCCGTGTCGCGTTGCCGGGCGAGCGATACGGTGAATCCGTGGTCGTGCAGGCGTTTCATGGTCGTTAACGCGCGCCGGAAATTGCCGGCGCCGCGTCCGGCGTCGTGCCGCTTCTCGTCAGGATAATCGATGCTGACGCGAAACCGCACGGGATGCGGCTTGTCCAGAAGCGGCAACACGTCCGAAAAGCGGTTGAACAACGGTTCCGTTGCATTGGTCAGGACGAGGCACGGCCGATGCGTAAGGGCCAGGTCGAGGATCTTGATGAAATCCTTGACCACGAACGGTTCGCCGCCCGTAAACGAGAACTGTTCCACGTCCATCTCGATCGCCTCTTGAATGAACGGGCGGACATCGTCCAGCTTCAGCGCTTGTATGCGAGTATCTCCCGGCTTCGAGCCTTCCAGGCAGAAGGGACAGCGCAGATTGCAGATCGTGCCGGTGTGGAACCAGAGTTCCGTGAGTTTCGATGGCTGGATATATCCGCGTCTCTCGCCTTTGGACGTTTCCAGCCAGGGATTGGTCTGAAGGAATTCAATCGTATCCGTGGTCATGCGGTGTCTTCTCCCCATTGTGTCGGTTCGATTTTCGGGAAGCGGGTTGGTGTAGACTTCCCGGCCATGCGATCCAGCAACAGTGTTCGTGTGTCGAGGTCGAAGTTGGAGGTGGTGAGCACAAAGGCAAAGCCGTTTTCCTTCCAGGTTATCGTTTGATAGCCGCGGTGGCGGGCCATGCGCATCTCGCCGGGCGACGGCGCACCAGGCAGCGCATCCGCATCCATGACGAAATAGTGCAGGGCGGTGCCGTCATCGAGCCAGAAGCAGAACAGGAGGACCTGTTCCCCGTGCCAGTCGAAGGGCGCGCATCCCACACCCCGGTCGGTGGCTTGCGCCAAGGCTTCGGGAACCGGCAGCGAGCCGGAGAAGCCGCGCTCATTCATCCATTGCTCCGCTCCGGCGAGATTATGCATCACGAGGTCCAGCTCAAAGTCTGTCTCCATGAAGCGAGCGACGGTTTGCGGAAAGTTATCGAAGGAAAGAGGCGGCAGTTGCTGGTTCATCCAAAACAGGCCGCCGCCGACCATAAGAAGGAGCGCCGCCGCCACGGCCAGCAGCCCTCCACCGCGCCAGCGGTGCAAGTACCCCGGACGAGCTTGTTCATGGACCGCTTTCATGGCCAGAATGTCGTCGCGGAGCGAACTGGGCACGGGCGTATCCGCCAATTTGGAAAAAATCGCCTCGTCCAGAGACTGCTCCTCCTTGAACCATTGCCCAAGGCCGGGATCCTGTTGTGTTTGTTTCAGGGCTTCCCGAAAAACAGGATCGTTCGCGTCGCTGCCATCACTGCGATACGACCGCAATAGACGTGTGGCTGTCTTGTTATTCATGGTTCGTCTCACTTTGCCGCGGACACTCTTTCTTTAACCTCTTCCGTCGACATCTTTTTGGCCAGTTGCTTGCGCAATTCATCTTTTCCTCGCGCGATACGGGACATGACCGTGCCCATGGGGATGTCGAGTGTCGCGGCAATGTCCTTGTAACTGTAATTTCCTGTATAAAATAAACTCAAAGGCACCCGAAAATGTTCTTCCACTTCCTGCAAGGACTCCATGACCTCGGCGCCCTCCAAATTGGCCAACGTATCGGCGGTCACTTTCGGCAACTCATGTTCCGTGGCGGTTATCTCCAAATGCGGAAAACGATCGCCCCGCCGCCGGCTCCGCAAGTATTCGCGGTACAACGTGGTGAACAACCAGGATTTCACCTTCTCCGCCTTCTTCAGTTGATGTCCGCGTTCGGCCCAGATCAGGAACGTCTGCTGTGTCAAGTCATACGCATCCGCCTGTGCCCGGCATAGACTCAAGGCAAACCGGTACAATCCCTGGTAGTAATCCGCTACCAATTGATCAAAATCGATACTCATAGGGTCTTCGGTGATACGATCCATGAACCCCTTCCCTTATTCCTCCTTTATTTCGGAAATATGCTCGTACGCCCCCCTCTATGCATCAAGCATCGAAAAGGAAAGGGGCAAACGGCTACGATTCCTGGTCTGTTTGCTCTGTGCTTGTTTGCGCGGGTTGCGATACCGTGATGTATTCCTTCTCCGTCTTTGTGAACGCGCCCTTGAACTCGTCTGCGCTGACAACACCGGTGGCTATGGCCTCCTTGACCTTGTTCGGGACCGGGGAGCCGATGATCTCCAGGCTCGGCTCAAGCAAGGGCGCGATCTCGTCCAGATGCCGGCGCACCTTACGCGGATCGGGGCCAAGGACATGGCGGTAACGGTCTCCCAAGCGTTGTCGCAACGCCTCTTCATCATATTCCACGCTGGTCGCCTGTCGATAGCGCACCTTGAACAGTCGTCCGTCGACATCAGGCATCCATTCGGTGGCATGCAACGAGCGCATGTGCATGGCGAGCTTCTCTTTCAGCGCCGCTTTCCGCTCGCTCAACGCTTTCTCTTCCTGTTGAACCTTCTCGTATTCGAGGAGGACGTCCCGCAATTCCGGAGTAGGCGTTGCTGCTTCATTCATACTCCACATCCTTCCTTATCAGCGATTATCTGCTGTCCCGGAAGTTTTTATATCATTCATGAGCGTCTACTGTCGCTCATTCTTCTTGGAGGGACGCGCTTTTGCGCGTCCGGGTCACGCGGAAGCGTGACCCTCCAAGTGCGAAGCTCTATGGGATACGACACAAGAATCTTTTATGGCGTACGGATGACGAGATTGCGGATTTCGGTCATATCCTCCATCGCGAAACGGACGCCTTCGCGCCCGAGTCCGCTCTCCTTCACCCCGCCGTACGGCATGTTGTCCACGCGCCAGGACGGTACGTCGCCGATGATCACACCGCCGACGTCCAGCCGGTCCCACGCTTCGAGCATGTGATACACGTCGCGCGTGAAGATCCCCGCCTGCAAGCCGAACACGCTGTCGTTGACTTCGTCGAGCGCCTTTGAGAAGTCGTTAAACGAACTCAATACCGCCACCGGCCCGAACGCTTCCTCCGTGCAGACCGGCTGATCCTTCGGCACGTTTTCCAGCAGGGTCGCCTCCAAAATCGCGCCGTCCCGGTCCCCGCCGCACAGGAGCTTACCGCCCGCCTTCACGGCGGACTGAATCCATTCCTCCAGCCGCTTCGCCTCCTTCTCCGAAATCATCGGGCCAATGAAGGTTTCGTCATCCTTCGGATCACCGCTTTTCAGCGCTTTGGTGGCCTTGACCAGCTTCTCTTTGAACTCGTCATACACGGACTCATGCACAATGACGCGTTGGACGCCGATACAGCTCTGGCCGGATTGATAAAACGCGCCGAACACGATGCGCGCAACCGCATCGTCGAGATCGGCGTCGGCATCCACGACACAGGCGGCGTTGCCGCCCAGTTCGAGGACGACCTTTTTCTTGCCCGCGTCGCGTTTCAATTTCCAGCCCACGTCGGGCGATCCGGTAAAACTCAACAACTTCAGGCGCTCATCCGTGGTGAACAGTTCCGCGCCGTCCCGGCGACAGGGCAGAATGGAAAACGCGCCTTCGGGCAAATCGGTTTCCGACAGGATTTCCCCGATGAGCAGCGCGCCGATCGGGGTCAGGCTGGCCGGCTTCAGGACAAACGGACACCCGACAGCAAGCGCGGGCGCGACCTTGTGCGCGGCAAGGTTGAGCGGAAAGTTGAAGGGCGATATGAACGAGCACGGGCCGATGGGCACGCGTTTGTACATGCCGCGATACCCCTTCGCGCGCGGCCCGATCTCCAGGTTCATGATTTCGCCGTTCATACGCACGGACTCCTCGGCGGCGATGCGGAAGGTGTCGATGAGCCGCGTGACCTCGCCACGACTGTCCTTGATCGGCTTGCCCGCCTCGATGCAGAGCGCCTGCGACAGTTCTTCGTGCCGTTCCTGGAAGCGGTTCACGCAATGCTGCAGCACCTGCTGACGTTCGTAAGGCGGCATGGCGCCGAACGCGGGCGCGGCCTTGACCGCCGCGCCGATGGCTTGGTCGATTGCTTTCGCATCCGCCAGCGCCACGCGTGTCGCCACCTCGCCGGTGTACTTGTCCGTCACCTCAAGGTTGGTGTTGGCCTGCACGGCCTTGTTGGCGAGATAGTAGGGATAGTTTTTTTCGAGCATCGCGGGTTCCTTTCAGATTGTCACAGCTCCCATGCCCGGCTGCGTTCCGGAATTTCATTGTGTTGGAATTGGCCCCGCTTGCTGGTCTTGATGGGTTTCTGGCCCGTCAACCGTCCGTAGGTGGCGGCCATGAACCCCGCCCCCTGTTCGTGCCGGGTGAGAATCAGTTTGATCGAGGACCGCGACAAGGAATCCAGGAAATCCAGATTCTCCTCGCCGGGCACGCCGAAGACAT
>SKZA01000071.1 GCA_007127595.1 Kiritimatiellia bacterium | reverse complement strand
GTACCTGGTCTACACGTTCTCGGGGGCCATGCCGGTAGGAGAGGAGTTTATCTATTTCCAGTTCTAGTCAGATCCGGGTGTGGTTTCATGCGTTTTCCCCGGGCGCCATTGCGCTCGTGGGCGTCACTCTCGTGCTCGTCCTCCTGCCGCTGTGGCAGCTTGACGAATGGCATCTCTTCACGGTTATGGCCGCCTGGCTGCTTGTGTGGGTCGCGGCCTGGTCGATCCTGCGCGCCTATCGCAGGCATCTGCTGGCACTGTTGCTGTTCCTGCCTGCCGCCGGTCTGGTGTGCGAGCTGACCTTCCGTCTACAGGTATTCGGTATGGACGGGCTGTCTTTCGATCGATATCGCCCTGCCGGCTATGCGTATCCCTGGTCGACGTTCGCGTACGATGCGTCCACCTACACGGGATTGAAAGGGGATCAGTCGCTCATGTTCAAAGGGGGCCTCTATACGGTAACTCATCATGGGTTCCGCGGGCGGAACGTGCCTTGGGCGAAGCCGGACGGTGTATACCGGATCGTGGTCACGGGCGCGTCGGCGTCCATGGGCGCCGGCGTGCATGACGAGGATGTCGTCTTTGCCCGACTGGAACGAATGCTGAACGAGTCCATGCCGGATCGAACGGTGGAAGTCATCAACCTGTCCATGGGCGGGGCGGAGATGGGGCACATGCTGCATACGTTGCGGCACGCGGGTATGGCGTATGAGCCGGACTTGGTCCTGTTCTTCGTGGATCGGGGCGGCCTGCGCATCAATCCGGAGGAGGAGCCGCACTTGCAGGTGAGAAAGATTGAAAAGCCGGTGTGGCGTCTGGTGGCGGAGCCTCCCTACCGCTTCTTTAATAGCCTATTCTTCTTTTTTCAAGCGGCCCAAAAACATACGCAGTCGTGGCGCGAGCGGTGGTTGCGGCTGCGTATTCCGTATACCCGGTTTCAGTTTTCTTTGCATTCCGGGGCGCCGGCCGACCGTCGCGATCCGCTACTTGCTCGATTGCACTTCGAGCGCGGACTCGATCGCCTGCAAGAGATCGTGGGCGATGTTCCCGTTGCGCTGTATGCGTTACGGCCCGGCGGCAGAAGGGGCTTCGGCGACCCGACGATACCGTTTGCCGATTATGTGGAGCGGGCGGCGCAGGAGCGAGGCATGCAAACGCTCATGCCGCGGCCCGGATTTGATGAGGGTTTCAGTCGGCACGAATTGATCCTGTATCCGGGCGACGCGCATCCGAACGCCCTGCACCACGGCCTCTTCGCGGAAGCCTACTTCGAAGATCTGCGACGCATGATCGCGGAATGATGCCAATCACCCATGCCTGCCGGGAGAAAATCAGTTCTTGTCCTTGTTCCCCTTCCATCACTTTTCGGGGCCGTCGCGCCGAATCAAAACGGCGCGGCATAACCGAGCGCCGCCCTGGCCGGCTCGGTGAACTCGAGAAATACGGCTCGTTGTTCGGGCGTCCACGCGTCGGGTTTCGGGAAGTCGCCCGTTTCTTGCGCATTGAGCGACTGGGAAAGGACGTCGTTCACGCGTGACGCATCCGGCGGTTTCACGCCGCACCATCGAAAGAGTCCGTCGATGGTTTCCGGGCGCGCCGCAAAGAGATCCGCGCTCGGTAAGGTGAAGATGCGCTCCGGCGGCAAAGTCTTGAGAAAGGCCAAGGCCAGCATGTTGACCTCGTTCCAGTACCAACACGTGCGTTGGAAGGCGTCCCAGCGGAGCCATTGCTGCGCGCCCGCCGTGCCGGGTCGCGGGGTGATGCGCGCGTGGTCCCACACATGGCCCGCATAATAGGCGCGACGCATGCCGGATCGCACGGTGCCGGCCGGATCGCGATGCAGAAAGATGAAGCGGGAGCGGGGGAGGAACCGGGCCAAGTCACCGGCAACGTATGTCAAACGATTGGAGCATTCGGCATACAGGATGCCTCGTCGCAAGGCCTGGCGCATATGCTGTTCGTCGGCATGGGAGTACAGGCGGGCTTCAAGATATCTCTTTGTGAACGAATCAGCATACCGGTCGGCGCGCCGGTCCTGCATGTAGGCCTGATGGGTCTTCTTCAGGAATCGAGGCTTCGGCTCATGATGAGCCGCGATGTCGGGCGCCAAATCCAGCAGATGGGCGAGCGTCTTCGTGCCGCACCGTCCGGTGGAAAGAACGAAGATACAGCGCAGTCGCCGTCGAAACAGGTCCGCCGCGCGATAGCGGCCATAGGATGTAATGCGCTCCATAAACATGGGTCATGATCCGAATGTATAGCCGAACGTTTCGATGTCGCGTTGATACAGGCGTGCGACGACATCGCGACTCCAGTCGCTGTAATAGGCCGTATAAGGTTTGCCGCTTCCCGTCACATTCACATGCGGTATGTCGACCGGGGGCGTCCCGATGCGTTCGCAGAGCCTGTTGAAGTCCGCCTGGATGGATTCGAGCTTGCCGATGAAGTCCACGATCAGGCGACCTTCCGAGTCGGTCAATTTATCGACCTGATTGCGGTTGCCGCCCCGTGTCTCAAACCGCCGCTCCCGTTTCCGCACCCATTCTTCGAACTCCAGATTGTGCACGGTACGCCGGCCGCGGCCCTGCAGCCATCGCCGCGCCCATGACGGCTTATTGCTGATGTGATCATAGCGGTAGCGTGAAACGACGCGCGCCCATGGATTCCGCACGAAGGTGAACACCAGCGCGGCCTCATAGCGTTCGCCGAGGACAATCCGCAATTGTTCCGCGGACAGGTGTTTCGCCCGGGCCGGCAGCGTCCCGTCCGATGGGGACAGGCCGTGGCGTCGACAAAAGGCTTCGTTCACGCGCTCGCCGAGCAGGGTCAATCTTCCGCCGTGCTGTTTGTGCAACAAGCGCAACGCCGCCACGACACTGCTTGTGCCGGTCTTGGGGATGGCGACGTGAACAAGATTGAGTTGCTCCGAGTAGGGCATGGCTGACTGATTCCCCGATCTGCTAGTCTACGTCTCTTCGCGCGAAGAAGTAGCCGTGCACCTTGAGGTGCATGCCGGGCTTGTACGAATTCCATTTCCAGCAACCCTGTTCATTCTTGATCAGGTCGGCGGCCGGGTCATAGGCATAGCGCAACAGAATCTCCCGCCGCAAACGATAGAACCGATTCTGGTGTTCGCCGTGATAAAGCGAACGCACGGTCAGGTCGGCGCAGGTCATACGTCCCTGCACCGCGCGATCCCACTGTTCGGCCCAGGCAAGATAGTCGTTCAGATACGCCGGCGCCTCATTCACGTGGCCGCATGTTTCGCAGGGTGCGAGATTGGTGCCCATGGTGCGGATGACTTCATTGAGCCACTTCGCCTTTCGGGGGCATGCGGCCGCAAAGATGAGTTTATCGGCCCCGCCGACAATGGCGCGGTCGTACAGCGGTACATGTTGCAGGAGGTCGGCCGTCGCGGCCCATCCGAAGCCGGAGTAGCCGTTCAGTATGCCGAGCAAGCGGCGCAAACTGGGGTCGCGCGGGTTCTGGTCGAACCACGCCCCGACCTCGCGATAGAAGCGCACGGCCGACAGGCCCGGCACCGGTTTGCGGCCGGGCTTGCGCTCGACTTGTACGGTGCGGAACACTTGGCACAGGGGGACGTCCTCCAGTTCGGCCGCCACAAACCACGGCCAGTGCCGCGGTTCCTCAAAGACCACGTCGGCGTCCAGCCAGACAATCTTCCGGTACCCGCGCTCCAGCATCCTGCCGATGCCAATGTTCAGCAGGCGCTCCTTTTGCCACATGGGACTGTCGGATCGAAGTTGCAAAAGTTCGCCCGCTTCCCGATCCAGCATGAAGGGATCATTTCCGAACGCCAGCTCGACCGTTAGCACGGGCAGACCGCAGGCGTCCAGGGCGCGACGGAATTGCTTGAAGTTTTCGACCCGCCGCCGTGAGCCTGTCGGATTGAAAAAACAGGTGACCACCGCCATGTCATCGATGCTCAACCCGGGATGCGCTTCGCGCAGGGCGGCGAGCCGACGTTGGGTGTCGGCCCGACCCTCCGAGAGGTTGAAGGCCGTGCGCTGGAGCCAACGGTACGGCTCTTTTACGCTATCCGGCAGATGCACCAGTTTGTTGCGTCGTTTGCCTTTCTTCTTCGCGTGCATTTTGGACGCGCACTGGACGCACCGGTGGATATCCAGCGGGATCCCGACGAGCTTCTCCTCCGGGCGCAGATTTCTGAGCACGCGCCTTGGCAGCATGCGTAGGGCATCCGAGGCGTCATAGTTTTGCTGGTTGGCGTGCGGGAACGGACTGTCGGGGATCGGCAGATTCAGGAACGCGCATAATTTGTCCCATGCGTCGCCCGCCTCAAAATTCAATTCCAGGAAATCTGCGCGCCCGCGGAAATATTCCCGCCTTTCCTCATTGAACCGGTTGTAGGCGGCGATCATATCCGATTCTTGTATGCTGGCCGCCTTGAGATGCAGGCGATAGCGCTCGGTGACATGCGGCTTGGTGACCGTGATCCAGCGATGAACCGACCGCCACCATGTGTCCGGGTG
>SKZA01000170.1 GCA_007127595.1 Kiritimatiellia bacterium | reverse complement strand
CCAGCCAGCGCACAAGCCGCACCGAAGAAGGTGTTGACCTGTCCTATCGCCTGCTGCTCCGCGACCCCAGGAAGTCGCATACCCTGCTTGAAGCGCTCCGCAAGATGCCGGGCGTATCCCGGGTGACCGGCTTGGAAGCCCACGACGAATCGGAAGCATGACATCATGACGGAAACCCACAAACCCATTCCCGTACCGCTCGACCGCCGCTGGCGGGAATTTCGCATCCGCTATCTTCCCATCGTGGTTTTTGTGGCGGTGTCCGGCGTGGTCGCCTTTCTTTGGCAGGAACATGTAACCCCGACGCAAGCCGTAGGGATGGGTGTGGCCGAGCAGTATCACCTACGCAGCCCGCGCGACGGCGTCGTGCAGGCGCTCGACAAGGAGCGGTTCGATTTGATCGAAGCCGACGAAGTTGTTGTCGCCCTGCACCCAGCCCACACCGAACGCATTCAAGCGCAACTGGAAGTCATCCGCGCCGAGGTCGAATTGATTCGGGCGGGCCTCGATCCGGCCGTGGGCCAACACCGAAACCGCATCAACTACGAAGAGTTGCGCCTGGACATGATGAACGCGCGCATACAACTGGCGAGCGACCGCCTGCAACGCGACTTTTTACAACGCGAAGTCGAACGCAAAGAACATCTTTATGATCAACATCTCATATCCGCCGCTGAATACGATCGCCTCACGACCGAACTCGCCACCCAGAAGCTGCGTATTCAAGAAGGTGAAATCGTATTGACCGATCTGGGGGAACGATTGCAGGAACTCGCGAAGCTATGGACGCATGACGACCCGTATGAGACGGCGATCCAAGCCGCCATTTCCGTGAAGGAAAAGGAATTGCTCGTGCTGGAGACGGAATTGACGCCGCTCCGGTTGGCTGCTCCTGCCGGGGGGATCATTTCCGAGGTTCTCCGGAAGAACGGCGAGTTCGTGACAGCGGGCGAATCCATTCTTCAGATCCGGGAGCAGACGCTCGGTTATGTCGTCGGCTATATCCGCCAACCCCTGACACAGATCCCGGAACTCGGCGCGGCGGTGCAGGTCGTCTCCAAATCAAGGAACGTCGCGTATGACGGGATGATCACGCAAATTGGCTACCAGTTGGAGCCGATCCATGAGGCGCTCTTGCGCCCGGGCATGAACGTCGAGTATGTGCTGCCGATCCGTATTCAAGTCGACGCCGAAGCCGCCATCCTGCCGGGCGAAATCTTGGATATCCGGCTCTAAGCGCATCCGGCGCAGCGCGCGCTCAGTGGCGATGGATGTCCCGGTGCATCAATCTGCGGGTATACGCCAATCGTTCCTCATCCGACATGCCATCGAGCCTCGCGCCCAAGTGCTCATCGTCCTCGATCTCAAGGAGCGAGCAGACATGATCGATCACGTGCGCCGGGAAGACCCCGAACTCATCGTAAAGGGTTCGCTGTTCACGCAGTCGGCGCGCCGCTTCGACGCAACTGGCCGGCAAGGCCTCCAAACGGGACAAGAGCTCCGGATCCTTGAAGATATTCCCCTCCACGCGTGTTCGGTGGGCGACCGCCAGCATATCCGGTTGGGTCAGTCCATACTCCGCCGACGTCACCAAGCCGGCCAGCAACAGGTGACCGAAAGCCGACCCGTCCGGGGATCGGATTTCCACGGTCTGTCGGCCCCGGTCATCCTGATACGCCGTGTCTTCCTTGGGGTTAATGATGCGGGCCAAGTCCGCCCCGCTTGACCATCCCAAGGGGACGCGAATCAGCACCGAGCGATTCGAGTCGCTCCAACAGATTCGTGTGGGCGCTTCCTGATTGGGCACGAGGCGCCGGAACGAGGTCGCCACCGTATTGCCGAAAGCAGACAACGTGGACGCATACGTGGTCAGGCCGCCCACCATCTTGAGCCCCGCCTCGGAGAGGCCGTCGTTGGGCTCGGTCATGATGTTGCGGCCATCCTTCATCAACTCCATGTGCACGTGGTATCCGTTCCCCGCAATCCCTTCCTCAATCTTGGGTGCGAAGGTGGCAATCATCCCGTTCAGGTACGCGATCTTACGAATGATCCACTGTGCAATGGAAAGGAAGTCGCCCATTTCCTCAATCGGATGAGAATGGAACTCGATTTCGTGTTGCTCCGCGCGGCGCCCCTGTAATTGTGGCTCCTCGGATGCCATGGCTTCGATAAAACCGACCTCCGAGTGGGCGTATTTGACCGCGCCGGTGATACGCGAGAGGTGACGCAACATTTCGTTTACGACCGCATTGCTCTTAAAGTATGGAGCGGCGGCATGATAGCCCGCCTGACGCGGCGGGATGTAGTGCTCGCCTTGGTTCTCCGCAATCAGATAGAACTCGGGCTCACCCAGCGCCCAAAGCTCCAAGCCCGTCCGTTGCTTGAAGCGCTCATGAGCAATGGCCAGGATATTGTCCGGTGTAAAGGGGGCGCGTTTACCGTCGCGATCGAGAAACCGGCAGATGAAATCGAGACTGCTGGAGTCAAACGGGTTGATGAACGCGGAGCGATACACGGGCACGACATACAAGTCCGACGCGCCTGCATCGACAAAGCCCTTGAAGAGGGACGACCCATCGACTCGCTCGCCCGCCGCGAGGATGCGGTCCGCCTGTTCCATTGTGGAGAACGGCAGACGCAACTCCTTGAGGCGCCCATCGCCGCCGGTGTAGCGGAACGTAAACCGCTCGATGCCTTTGGTGCGCACGACCTTCAGGAGGTCGGCGCGCGTAAAGTCCGAACGATCCTTGCCAAGGAGTTCACAAAGCGGATTGGCCAATGCAAAGGTTTCTGACATGGGGAAACTCCGAATCTTGAGCGAATTGATTACCAAGGGCGCACATCCAAGAGTGAATTGTCCCATACGTTGGGCTGGGCCAACATCGGGGAAAACCTGAAGTTGCGGCCCCTCTACCCGCCAAATGCGCAGAACGGTTCCGGCGCGAAGTAGTCGCCGGTCATGGCATACGCCCGGGCGCGCGAGCCGCCGCCGCAGATTCGTCGATGAGGACAGTGCGCGCACTTGCCCTTCAACAGGGAATCGTCCCGCAATTCCTTGAAGACCGGGTGCTCGCGGTAGATGTCGATGACGGACGTTTCGCGCACATTGCCGCATGGCAACGGCAGAAACCCGCTGGGACACACATTACCGATGTGGTCAACGAAGCAGAATCCTTTACCGGCGTTCACCGCCGGCTTGTCGCTGCCCGCTCCCATCGGATGTCGCCCGGCGCCGTTACCTCCCCCGGCGTTGCGCGCCGCTTCCGCCATGTAACGGCGAAAGTGCTGGCCTTCCGTAACCTTCACGATGTAGTTCGCGCGCCGGCTTAACGCGTGCAACTTGGCGAACAGCTCCTCAAATTGTTCCGCGGTACAGCTTTCCAACTCCGTCCCGCGTCCCGTCGGGACCAGAAAGAAGACCTCCCAGAACACGATGCCGAGCGATTCCACCAAGGCGACCATCTCATCAAACTGATGCACGTTCCACGCGCCGAACACGGAGTTTACCTGAAGCGGAACCTCCAGCTCGCGCGCCCATGCCGCGCCTTCCATGGCCTTCTCAAACGAACCTTCCACGCGCCGGAACGTGTCGTGCGTCTCCGCATCGGGCCCGTCCAAGCTTAACGCCATCTGGTCCACACCCGCCGCCTTCAAGGACGCCACGCGCTCGCGCGTCAGGCGGGCGGTCGTGGCCGGGATCGTACCGACGCGCAGCTTCTTGGACTTGGCATGCGCGATAAGGGTTTCGAGGTCGTCGCGCTGCAGGGGGTCGCCGCCGGTGAAGATCATCAACGGCGTGCCCATGGCGGCCACGTCATCCACCAAGCACTTGCCTTCCTCCAGTGAAAGCTCTCTTGGATCGCGCCGATTAATGGCTTCGGCACGGCAATGTTTACAGGAGAGTTCGCAACTGCGGGTGATTTCCCAGATGACCAGCAGGGGCGCCCGGTCAAAATCCACATCGAACTTCATCGGGCAACCTTCGCCGGCACATCGGCCAAACGTATACGTCCGCCGGCGACGGCTTTCGCGAGTTTGTCCAGACGGGCCTTCTCAAACATCGCGCGCACACGCTTGCGGGTGCGCGCCCAGTCCTCGTGCAGGGGACAAGGATTCTCTTTCCCGCAACCGGGCAGACCGAGAATGCAGGCCCGAAAGTATTCCTCCCCCTCAAGTATCTCGACGATATCCAGCAAGGTCACGGCGGACGCCGGGCGAGCCAACCGGATACCGCCGCTCGGGCCCCGGTACGACTTCATGATCCCGCCCTCCGTCAGGTGCTGCAGGATCTTTGTCAGAAAGTGAAAAGAGATGTCGAGCTCGTCGGCGATGGACCGAATGGAGACATAGCCATCCTCATCGTCGTGCAAGGCGATGTAGATGGACGCGCGCAGCCCGTATATACAACTCTTTGATAGCATTCCGAAGCCATCCTACTTCACCGCCTTAATAAGTCAATCCACTCCTAATTAGAGCGCTCGACACTCGTCACGAGGAAGCGTTGCGCCCGTATAACCTT
>SKZA01000112.1 GCA_007127595.1 Kiritimatiellia bacterium | reverse complement strand
TGGGACGGCGTATCAGAAAGGTCCATGCGCCGCCGGTGAGGTGATGAATCATCAACGTCACCAGACTGCCGAGCGCGATGGAAGCCCAGAAGATATAGCCCATCAGGTACGCCTGATAGAAGGCCGCCGGCTGGATCACGGCGCCAATAATCGCCAGTACACCAAAGATAACGCCGACGCCCAGTCCGCGTTTCCCGATCTTCTCAATGATCTGTTCTGTTCCTGAAGGGCTCATAGCATCTCGATTATAAATTCTCGCGCACGGCTTCCGGCACGTCATCCAAGGAAGCATATTGACTTAACTGCAGGGCACGAATGTAGGCCACGATAGCCCAGCGATCCGCCGGACGGATTTGATAGGCATATCCGGGCATGCGTCCGAATCCGTCGGTAATGACCGAGTAGTAGTAGCCGTCCGCCATGCCGCGCAAGCGGTCGATGTGAAAGGATTCCGGTTTGGCAAAGCCGCGCTGGACCACCATGCCGTTGCCGTACCCGGCCGGATCGTGGCAAACGGAGCAATAGATGTTGTAGCGTTCCTTGCCGCGCATCAGCAGTTCGCGCGTCACCTCGATCTGTTCAGGAAGCTCGCGAGCGAACTCTCCGTTCACCTTGCCGCGATAGAAATGGTCGTCTTCGCGCAGGAACCCGCGCGCGACCGTGCCTTCGACGAGCGGGCGGGCGGAACTGCCGTCCTCGAAGAAATCACTTTCCTGATACGTGCGATAAGCCGGTTGATTCCACATCTTCTGGCGCAACTCGCAGCCGGTGGTGGTGAGGAGCGCGCCCAATACGACAAAGGTTGCCAAGCCCGATCGCGCGAGCTTTACCCACCCCGCCTTGGCTGCCTGTTCAAGAAGTCCGTTTGGGTCCCCAAAGCGGCTCGGCGAGACGCCTCGCCCTACCTGATATGCTAAAGGCGTCCCGGTAGGGCGAACCGTCTCGGTGAGCCGGGTGTTTCTCAACCGGCTGGAAGGGCACGCTTCCGCGTGCCCAGGACGCGCAGAAGCGCGTCCCTCCAAGCAGAGCGACCTTATAACGGCAAATGCAGAACGTATACGGGCGCGCAGCATCATGGCTCCACCTCCGAAACTGCTTCCGCGCCGGTACCTTCAAGCAAATGGCGAACGGCCTTCGCATCAAACTTCGGGTCGGTCGATTCGACGCAGAGAAAGTAGCGATCGTTTGACGCCCGCTCAAAACCGGGCGTATTGAAAATGGAATGATAGGGGAGCGGAAACTTGCACATGGCGAACAAGCCGATGATCGTCGCCAACGCCGCACCGAGGATCATACATTCAAACGCCACCGGGAAGAAGGAGGGCCAGCTCAGCCACGGCCGCCCGCCGACATTCATCGGATACTCGATCGCCGACACCCAGACTTGCAGGCCCAACCCACCGAGCGTGCCGATCACGCCGCCCGCGAGCGTGATCAGGGGCAGTTTCGTGCGCTTGCCGCCCAACGCTTCATGCAACCCATGCACGGGCACGGGCGTATAGGCGTCCATAACGGTGTACCCCGCCTCGCGCGCCTTTTTCACGGCGGCCAGCAAGACGGCATCGTCCGCGTACTCCGCGGCGACTCCGTATAGGTCGTTCTGTATTTTATCGTCCATCAATCATTAACCATTCTTCGGCTCATCATCCTCAATATGAACCTCGTGCCCTTTGTGGCTCACTTCTTTCACTTCGAAGATCGCAATCATGGGGATCCAACGGATGAACAGGAACAAGGCAAAGAAGAAGAAGCCGATACTGCCGGCATAGATCGCCCAATCCCAACCGGTCGGAAAGTACATACCCCAGGAGGACGGCAGAAAATCGCGATGCAGGCTCGTCACGACAATCACGAAACGTTCCAGCCACATGCCGACATTGATGATGATCGAGATGAAGAAGACGGCGATGACGTTCGTGCGGATGCGCTTCATCCACAGCATCTGCGGCACGACGCCGTTACAGAAGATCAACATCCAGAACGCCCACGCGTACGGGCCGGTCATGCGATTCCATATCATGTACATCTCGTACTCGTGCGCACTGTACCATCCGAAGAAGACCTCATTCAGGTAGCCGTAGAAGACGATGAGGCCGTTCGCGAGCATGACCTTGCACATGTTGTCGATGTGCCGCAGCGTAATGAGATGTTCCATCCCGTACAACTTCCGCACGGGGATCACCAGGGTCAGCACCATGGCGAAGCCGGAGAAGACGGCGCCGGCGACAAAGTACGGCGGGAAGATGGTGGTATGCCATCCGGGAATGACCGAAACGGCGAAGTCCAAGGCCACGATACTGTGCACGGAAATGACCAAGGGGGTAGCCAGACCCGCAAAGAGCATGTAGGCGACTTCGTAACGGTGCCAGTGAAGCGATGATCCGCGCCAGCCCATGGCGAAGATCCCGTAGACCACTTTTTGGACCTGTTTCTTTGCCTTGTCGCGCATCGTCGCCAAGTCGGGGATCATGCCGAGATACCAGAAGAAAGCCGAAACGGTCGCATAGGTGGTCACCGCGAACACGTCCCAGATCAGGGGACTACGGAACTGCGGCCACATCCCAAGCGTGTTCGGAATCGGGAACATCCAATAAGCCAGCCACGGGCGGCCCGTATGGAGCAGCGGGAACAACCCCGCGGCGGACACGGCGAACAGGGTCATGGCTTCCGCAAACCGGTTGATGGACGTACGCCAATCCTGGCGGAAGAGGAACAGAATGGCGGATATCAGTGTACCGGCGTGGCCGATCCCGATCCACCAGACGAAGTTGATGATGGCGAAGCCCCAACCTACCGGGACATTGATGCCCCACACGCCGACACCGAAAAATAGCAGATGCATCACCGCGACCGTCAGCACGCCAAGCAATAAACCGGAAATGCCGAGCCCGATGTACCAAGCCTTCGGCGGCTTCTTCGTCAGGATGACCGACGTGATGTCCTCGTTGATGGAATCAAAGGTCTGGCCCGGAGCCAGCAGGTCGCCCACCTGCCCCATCACTTCATCACGATCTTTGGCATCGTACGCCATTACGCCTTCGTGCTCCCTGCCAGTGCGTTATTGGTGTTCTTCACTTTCGCCAGATAGGTCGTACGCGGACGCACGTTAAGGTCCGCTAGCAATCCGTAATTCAAAGGCTGCTCCTTCATGCGCGCCACTTCGGTGTCCGGATTGTTGATGTCACCGAACGCAATCGCGCGCGTCGGACAGGCCTGCTGACAGGCCGTCTGCAGATCCGGTTCCCGAATCTGCCGATGTTCGCGTTCAGCGGCAATGCGCACCTTGCTGATCCGCTGAATACAGTAGGTGCACTTCTCCATCACGCCGCGGGTACGCACCGTAACGTTCGGGTTGCGCAACAGCTTGAGTTGCGGCGTGGTTTCGTCCGCGTACTGCAGGAAATTGAAGCGGCGCACCTTGTAGGGACAATTGTTCGCGCAATACCGCGTGCCGATGCAGCGGTTGTAGACCATTTGATTCAGCCCGTCGGCGCTGTGCACCGTGGCGGCCACCGGACAGACTGGCTCGCACGGGGCCTTCTCGCAATGCATGCAGGGCACCGGCTGGACGTGTGTGTCCGGATTGTCGAGATCACCCGCGTAATAACGGTCGATGCGGATCCAGTGCATCTCGCGGCCCGTGGCCACTTCCTCTTTACCGACCACGGGGATGTTATTCTCCGCCTGGCACGCTACCAGACACGCGTTGCATCCGATGCAGGTGTTCAGATTGATCGTCATGCCCCACTGATAACCCTGGCTGTAGTCGTAGGGCGGAAACATCGATTCGGTGGGTTCCGGCGCATAATCGTGCGCGAAATTCGGACTCGAAAGGAATTGATCAAGCGACGCGACGCGGACAAGACGGCGATCCTTGATACCGTGCATTTGATGATGTCGCTGCGTGGTCGCCAGTCGATAGCGTTCGCCGGTGGCCCGTACGGCGACCCCCACGCCAAACCACGGTGCGTCGGATGCGCGCAACGGATACACATCGAATCCAACATTCGTGCCGACCGAGCCGCAATGGCGGCGTCCGTAACCGAGTTGGACACTGACCGAATCCTTCGCGTGTCCCGGCTGCACCCAAACCGGTCCTTCGACCGAACGGCCTTCGTACGCGAGTTCGACCAAATCCCCATTGGACACACCGAGTTCCTCCGCGGTGGACGGCGCGAGCATGACCACGTTGTCCCATGTGAGCTTGCTCAGCGCGCGCGGCATTTCCTGCAACCATCCGTTGTTCGCGAAACGTCCGTCCCACGTGGCGGAATCGGCCGTAAACACCAGTTCCAACCCGTCCGCAGGCGCGTCCTGCGCCGGGAACGAGGTCGTCGCACTCACAGACTTGGCCGGAGAAGCAGAACCCTCGATCAAGCCGTCGTGCAGGGCGCGGCGCCAGGAAGTATCGAATACATCGCCGACTCCACGTTTGCGCCAATAGTTCTTCACCAAGTCATAAGCGGACACGTCCGCCTGATCGATGAGCAGCGCCAGCACTTCCTGTGCCGTGCGTCCGCCGTATAGCGGCGCAATTAAAGGCT
>SKZA01000235.1 GCA_007127595.1 Kiritimatiellia bacterium | reverse complement strand
GAAGACGTAACTGCGCCAGATGCCAGCGCCGCAAGCCTTCCTCAGACCGCAAATACGATCGCACACCGATGATCGACGCGAGAATGACGGCCGCAATCGCCCACCAATAATTCATCAGTCCCTGACTGATATTGATGAGAATCTGGGTCGGTAGCGGCAAGGTACTGCCCAATTCCGCAAAGATCTGCGAAAAACGCGGCACGACAAAGATCATGACAAAAATGATCGTGATGACTCCGACGACAATGACAATGACGGGATACGACAACGCCATGAGAATTTTTTCGCGGGCTTCCTGGACGCGTTCATAATGACGACACAACCGTTCCAGCACGCCCGCGAGGTCGCCGCTCGCTTCGCCCGCGCGCACCATGCTTACGTACAGGGTCGAAAAGGTCTCCGGACGCTTGGACAATGCGTCGGACAAACTCGCGCCCTGCACGATCTCGTCGCGCAATTGCGGAATGATGACGTCCTGCGCCTTGCCCGTCTCGCGGTGCGCCAGCGTATTGAGCGCATTGCCCAGCTTCATGCCCGACGCCAAGAGGTCGCTCAATTCCCGCGTGAAGAACAGGACCTCGCGCATGTTCATGCGCGGCGCGCGCGCGCCGCCCATGGTAAAGGTTGGTTTCCGCGCGTTCTTCGCCGGCTTCTTCTTGGGGTCTTTCCCCTTGTTCTTGTTTCCGCCTGGCGCGGGCGCGGAACCACCTCCTTCCCGCAGGGATACCGGGACATACCCCATCCGCTCGACCTGGACAAGGGCGGACCGTTTATCCGGCGCATCCAACGTACCCGTCGTGCGCTCGCCGGATCGGGATTTGGCAATGTAGGAGTAGACAGGCATACCGACTCAAACGTAGCAACCGCTCAGGTTTCCGCAAGATCCTCGTTGTCTTCCGACACACGCAACACCTCTTCAACCGTCGTAATGCCGCGTAACACTTTCGTCCACCCATCATGACGCAAGGTGCGCATGCCGTGTTTCAGCGCCATGTTGCGCACCTCCGTGGAACCGGCGCGCGCCACCACCAACGGACGAATGTGATCCGTCATGACGATGATCTCATAGATACCCGTTCGACCAATGAACCCGGTGTTCCGACATTCATCGCAACCCGACGCCTCATAGATATTGCCTTCCTCCAGCCGGTCCAGCGGGAAGCCGATGCTCCGCAGAAAGTCAGGGTCCGGAACCTTGACCCGGCGACAATGCTTGCACAAGCGCCGCACCAGGCGCTGGGCGATCAGCCCTTCCACGGAAGACGCCACAAGAAACGGCTCGATCCCCATGTCCACCAGTCGCGTGACCGCGCCGGCGGCGTCGTTCGTATGCAGTGTGCTGAACACAAGGTGACCGGTAAGTGCGGCGCGAATCGCGATCTCCGCTGTTTCACGGTCGCGGATTTCTCCGACCATGATGACATCGGGATCCTGACGCAGGATGTGCCGCAAACCCATCGCAAAGCTCAGTCCGATCTCGGAACGGACCTGTATCTGATTGATTCCCGCCATTTCGTATTCAATCGGTTCCTCAATCGTAATGATGCGCTTGTCGATGGAATTAATCGTGTGCAACCAAGCGTACAGCGACGTGGACTTACCCGATCCCGTGGGACCGGTTACGAGCAGGATCCCGTATGGTTTCGTAATGAGCTTCTTCAAAACCGTTTCGTCGTTCGGCTCCAATCCGAGCTTGTCCAAACCCGTCAGACCACTGTGCCGCATCAGCAAACGTAAACTCACGCTTTCGCCGTATACCGTCGGCATGGTGGACACACGGACGTCGATATCTTCCCCGCGGATCTTGAGGCTGATACGCCCGTCCTGCGGCAAGCGCTTCTCCGCAATGTCCATGTTGGCCATGACCTTGATACGCGAAATGATCGATGCTTGGAACCGTTTCAGGTGCGCCGGCACCGGTGTCTGGTGAAGCACCCCGTCAATGCGGTAACGAATGCGCAGAGAGGTCTCCATCGGTTCAAGGTGGATATCCGTTGCGCGATCCTGGTATGCTTCCCAGATGATCTGGTTCACGAACTTGACGACCGACGCCTCTTGATCGACATCGCCCAGATCCTTCTTCAGCTCATCGCCTTCCGGCGCCAGTTCGATGCGATCGTCCTGGATCATGCGCTCAAGGGTGTCGGCGCCGACCCCGTAGAACTTCGTGGCTGCTTTTGCAATATCGGCCGCGGGACTTAACGCAAGGCGCACCTTCTGGCCGGCCGCCATGCGCAACGCGTCGAGCAGCCCCGGAACGAACGGGTCGTGCGTCGCAACGCGCAGGGTCCCGTTGTCTTGAGAGACGGGGATCACGTTGTACTGGAAGACGGCTTTCGTAGAGAGTTTCTCCAACACGGCCGATTCGATCGCGGCATCCGCCAGACGGACAAACGGGATGCCCATCGCCTTGGCAAGCGCTTCAAGAAACTGGTCTTCGCGGGCGAGGCCCTGGTCCACGACCACGTCGGTAATGGACCGACCGCTTTGCTGCTGGCGTTCGAGCAATTCGGCGACTTGCGCCTCGGTAAACAGCCCGGATCGCCCGAGCAGCGACGCCAGTTTGGTGGATTGAGGAGATACCGGTGTTTGCATGATTTACGTCTTTATCCGTCTGTATTATTACCGCAGCGGGTGCGCCCGTTCAAATCATTAATCAGCCCATCGTAACCTTTCCTTGATTCGCCCTCCCAACTCCGCTATGAACACGTCCATGAACGAGGCTGAACAGAAGCCCGATGCCATCTTCACCGTACACGCGCCGGGCGTGGATACTGAAGCCATCGTGCGCGAAATCGAGGAAACCGTGGCGCGCAAACTCGAAGAAGGCGTGTACGACGACGCTCGCGTGGCCCGGGCCGAACGCTCGAATCTGGCCAACCTGCGTAATCACGATGAGTTTCTGGAATTTTACCTCAAATGCCTGCGCGAAGCCGCATTTGTGGATATTACCGATTTCGAAATTCGGGAGCGCCGGCGCGGCTTCGCCCCCCTCCTCGTGCGCTTCAAGAAGTCGATCTGGAACATGCTGAAATTCTACACGTATCGCCTCTGGTCCCAACAAAACCAGGCCAATGGCTTGCTCGTCACCGCCGTCGAAAATCTGGACCAAAAGTACGCCGCGAAAATCCGCGCGCTAGAAAAACGTATTCGCGAACTGGAAGGCGACGCATCGAAAGCGTCGAACGACTGATGGCGCGCGCGGAACGCATCGCTTTTGTCACGCCGCGCTTTTCCGAACAGGCCACGATCGGCGGCGCCGAAACCCTCATCAAGAATCTGGCGCTGCGCGCCGCAGGCGCAGGACGAAAAGTGACCCTGCTGACCACTTGCGCGCAGGATCATTTCACCTGGGAAAACTCCGTGCCGCCCGGTCGCACAACCGTACAGGGGATCGACGTCGAATACTTTCCCGTAGACGAGGATCGCGATCTCGAAGCCTTTCTGCGCGCACAGAACGCCATTAGCTCTCGCGGCCACGTAAGCGCGGAGGATGAAGAGGTGTGGATGCGCAATAACGTCAACAGTCGCGCGCTCAACCAACACCTGCGCGATCACGGCGACAACTACGATCGCATCGTTATGGGACCGTACCTTTTCGGTCTCATCTACTACGCCGCACAAGCCCACCCGCACAAGACGCTACTGGTCCCCTGCCTGCACGACGAGCCGTTCGCCTGGCTCGACATCATGAGGGCGTTATTTGAGAGCGTCGCGGGCTTCCTGTTCAATACCGAACCGGAACAGCAGCTCGCCATGCGGCTTTTTAATGTGCCGGACGAAAAGGGAACGGTCGTCGGCATGGGCCTCAATCCGTTCGACGCGGATCCGAAAGCGTTCGCGGCGCGGCACGGCATTTCTCAACCGTACGTCATGTACGCGGGGCGCCGCGAACCCCTGAAAGGGACGCCGTTACTACTCGATTACATGTACGTCTTTCGCGAACGAACCGGGGAGGATGTGCGGCTCGTCTTCACGGGTAGCGGGCCGATCGAGGCCCCGCCTGAGCTCGAACCGTACATTCTGGATGTCGGCTTTGTGTCCGAACAGGAAAAGCGCGAAGCGATGGCGGGCGCGCTCGCGTTCATTCACCCGTCGGTGAATGAAAGTCTGGGCATTGTCCTGCTGGAAGCGTGGCTGGCGCGCGTGCCGGTCCTCGTCCACGCGCGGGGCGAAGTCTTGCGTTGGCAGTGCCGACGTAGCGGCGGCGGGCTCTGGTTCCGGCACTATCTGGATTTCGAAGAAGAACTGAAACTGCTCATCGCCCAGCCCGATCTCCGACGCAAACTCGCCGACGCCGGACGTGCCTACGTGGAAAAGGAATACGCGTGGTCCGCCGTCGATCGCCGCCTGTTCGCCGCGCTCGATCGTTGAACCCGAGCAAACCCCTCACCCCCACCCTGCGACATGGATTTGTCACACGTGTGACAAATCCATGTCGCAAGGCAATGGCACTTTGACTAGCAAATCTCCGGGAGGGCTCGCGGGCCATGGACGGCGAGGCCGCCGTCCCTCCCCTTATGGACCGATAAGTATTAGAACCTATCTCAAATTCGGTGAAT
>SKZA01000290.1 GCA_007127595.1 Kiritimatiellia bacterium | reverse complement strand
TCGCCCTCTATATTCCTGATTGTGTGCGTGGAGGGCGAGGCTCCCGCCGAGCCGAACGTGGCAAGAGCGATTCCCGTTGCCTTCTCCTCGGTATCCGTTAGCCCCATGGGATACCGCACCACTACTCCCGACACCGAACACCGGTCCCCGAACACCCGACTTCCCCTCCCGATCACCGCATCCTCCACACGCGCGCGTGCCGCAATCTCCGCGTCGTCCCAGATCACACAGTTCCGCAGCATCGCGCTCGGGTGAACGCGGGAGGAGGGCGAGAGGCAGGTGTTAGTGCCGTGCTCCGGAAATGGCCACAAATTGGAGGGGCACGCTTCCGCGTGACCCGGACGCGCAGAAGCGCGTCCCTCCAATATAAATAAGCGTTGGGCCGTATCCCTGTGTGCCTGCAGATAGCGTTCCGGTGTTCCGACATCCGCCCAGTAGGCGTTCGGTACGGTGACGGCTTCGATGCGTTCGCCCCTCTTCATCGCGCGCTCGTACGCCGCTATGATGGACGCGAACTCGGACTCAGGCAGGTATTTCAGAATACGCGGAGACACAAGGTGCAGGCCACAGAACGTTTGTGTCCCTTTCGTCCTTGGTGTCCGGGATTGGAAATTCCGCACGCGGTCGCGCACAACCTCGACGGTCCGCGGCCCGAGCGTGTCGTGCATCCACAGCGCAGCCAGTGGTTTTGATTGGCGGAAACGACGGAGCAGGGGAGTCGGATCGAGCAGGGCGACCACATCGGCGTTGATCAGCCAGAAGGGATGCTCGTCAAAAAACCATTCCGCGCGGCGCAGCGCGCCCCCCGTTCCCAAAATATCCGGTTCGTGCGATACGGTGATCCGGCATGCGGCATTACTTAGCGACATCGCTTCGCGAATGACTTGATCGGCGCCGTGATGTGCGTTCACCAGGATATCGCGAACGCCCCAATCGCGCAGCAGGTCCACGTTGCGCGCGAGCAGCGACCGGTTCCACAGCGGCATGATGGCTTTCGGGAGATCGTCGCTTAACGGTCGCATGCGCGTGCCGTACCCTGCCGCAAGGATCATGGCCTTGCGGGGCCGCGGGATGGTTCTGTTGTGCGAACGACTCATGCGAGCCCGATGATAGGCGTTGCGACCGGTCTTCGCAAGCGAAGCATCTACGAGGAATTTCACGGTTGCAGGTTAAGTCTAGAGATGTCTCGATCCGCCTTTGGCGGACTCGACATGACCGTCCTGGCCTTATACCAACCTCCATTGTTCCTAGTCATTTCGAGCGGAGTCCCGAGCTTGTCGAGGGACGGAGTCGAGAAATCTCATGGCTGCACGTGAACCTGGGAGACACGGCACAACATGTGACGGATTGAGAGACGGACAGCGATATCGTTGCTTTCTTAGCTTCCTACAAAACCACCAGATGTTCAGCGGGTGCGCCGTGGAGGGCGTTGATGGGGATGGATTGGTCAAACGTGACGAAACAACCTTGCTGGTGAATGGCCAGGGCCAACAGGTAAAGGTCGGTCAGTTGTTGGGGCCCGTGTATGCGGTCATGCCGGAATTGGCGGGATTCGGTAATGCTGATGGCATCCGGCCAGAACGCGTGGTGGGGCGTGTGCGTCGCCTCTTGAAGTCGTTCCACGGCTTCCGACACGGTGATGGGGCGGGGGTAGCGAGGCTGGGTGATGATACGGACAAAACCATTTTGCGTGATCGGACAGGAGGCCCAGCCGGATTTGATATTCTTCTTCAACCACGCGCGGGTCCGATCGTGGTGCTGGTGAATCGGATCAAACAAGGCGATAAGGACGTTGATGTCGAGCAGGGCCCGCATCAGATGCCTTCCTCATCGCGCAGGCGGTCGATCATTTCGTTGGTCACAATCTTTCCCGGTGCGCCAGGCAGGGAACGGAAACCATACACGGTTTTTTCTTCCTTCACGGCAGGTGCCTGCGGGCGGGTGAGCGCCTGGCGGGCAAGATCCGACAGCGCTTTTCCGGTGGAAACGCGGGATCGGCGTCCGATTTCCTTGGCCGCCTGCAACACATCGTCTTCTATGTCCAACGTGGTTCTCATGATGTATGATGCTAGCGCATTAATCATCAGAAGTCAACTTGGTAGTGACGGGGTCCAGTGGCATTTCTTCGCCGTGAAGCCAAACGCGACCCGTTTGACGATAGAATGCATTGGGGAAGATGCTGTTTCCAGCGGGACGAAGCCTGATACATTCTTGCATATTGGATCTTGACAGTGTAATATGCAATCACTATAGTTTTGGCATGATTCATCGATTGGCCTATCTTGAGCGTCTTGATCGCGCCTTGAAGCGTAATCCTGTGGTGGCGCTACTCGGTCCGAGGCAGTGCGGAAAGACGACGCTGGCACACCAGTTGGTCTCCAACCGTACGGCGTCGTTCTTTGACTTGGAGAAACAAAGCGATCGAGCTCGTCTAGCTGAACCGGAATTGGCGCTTCAACGATTGAAGGGGTTGATTGTCATTGATGAAATCCAGCGGATGCCCGAACTCTTTGCCGTATTGAGACCGCTAGCGGATCGTCTCGAACAGCCGGCCCAGTTTCTGATCCTCGGCAGTGCCGACCCACATCTTATCCGTGGCGTTTCGGAAAGCTTGGCCGGGCGGATCGCCTTTGTCGATATGGGCGGCCTGACCCTCGCCGAAGTGGGCGCGGATCATCTACAGACGTTGTGGCTGCGTGGCGGGTTCCCGCGCTCGTATCTGGCGCCGGATGATGAGGCCAGCGTGGAGTGGCGCGAGGATTTCATCCGCACCTTCTTGGAACGGGACATTCCTCAACTTGGCATACGCGTGCCCGCCGAATCTTTGCGCCGGTTCTGGATGATGGTGGCGCATTACCATGGCGAACTGTGGAACGCATCTGAACTCGCGCGTTCTCTGGGGGTTTCCCAGACGGCGGTGCGCCACTATCTGGACATACTCTCCGGAGCCTACATGATACGGCAACTGCCGCCTTGGTGGGAAAACCTGGGCAAGCGCCAATATAGATCGCCCAAAATCTATTTGCGCGACTCCGGGATATTTCACCGCCTGCAAGCGATCGATGAAGAACGTCAGTTGATGACCCACCCGAAACTCGGGGCGTCCTGGGAAGGGTTCGCGCTGGAACAGGTCCTGGAGCGCGTCGGCGCTCGGCAGTGCTTCTTCTGGCGGACCCATGCGGGGGCCGAACTCGATCTGCTCTTCTTTCGTGGTGGACGACGCTTTGGCGTCGAATTCAAATATTCCGGCGCGCCGGCCATGACAAAGTCGCTTCACATTGCGCTCAGCGATCTCAAGCTGGAACGAGTCTGGATCGTGCATGCCGGCGAGCGGGCGTATCCCGTTCATGATCGCGTCGACGCGCTGCCTATTGGCCAACTGGATAGAATACTGGAATAGTGATCCAGAGATAGCCACGGCTGTGTATCGGTGACGCGCTCCGGGTGGTGTTGGGGACATCCCACATCAGGTCGTTCATCACGCTAACAACATCTTTGCGAGCTTCTGTTCAAATCCGATTCCTATGCGCTCGGCCACGCGCGAACCAGTGCAATGAGTTCCTCCAACCGGCCCGTCGGCGTTGGCGCGGTGAGGCGCGGAAAGCGCTTGTTCCGCATGAGCCAGTCCCGGTTGCGTTTCATCATCACCTTGTCTTCCCGCGTCTCGATCTCGGCAATGCCTTTCTCGTGCGCGTACAAGCGCAGCTCCGTGATGTTCAGTAACCGGTCCAGTGCCGGCGGCAAGGGGCCGAGCCGGTCCTGTAATTCCTCGCGCAACGCCCGTACTTCCGGCTCGGTCGCGATCCCGGCTATGCGTCGGTACAGATTCACGCGCATGCTCTCGTCCTCGACGTACGCGAACGGAATGACAGCGGCGTTATCTTCGGCGGCGTGCGACGGCGAGGTGTCGATGAAGTCGAGTCGCGCTTCGACGTCAATGATTGGCGCGGGCGCTTCACCCTTCATGCGCGCAATGGTGCGTTGCAGGAACTGACAGTAGAGATCGAACCCGACGGCGGCGATATGGCCGCTTTGTTCCGCGCCGAGTATGTTGCCCGCGCCGCGTATTTCCAAATCGCGCAAGGCCAATTTGAACCCGGACCCCAAACCGGAATACTTGCGAATGGCCTGCACGCGGTCGCGCGCGGCGGAGAAGAGCTGGCCGTGTTTGGGCAATAGCAGATACGCGTAGGCCTTGTGTTTGTAACGTCCAACCCGCCCACGCAGTTGATACAGATCCGACAGGCCAAACCGGTCGGCGCGTTCGACGAAGATGGTGTTGACGTTGGGTATGTCCACGCCGCTCTCGATGATGGTGGTGCAGAGTAAAATGTCGTAGTCGCCGCGTACGAAGCCGGTCATGACCGATTCGAGTTCGCGCTCGTTCATCTGGCCGTGACCCACGGCGATGCGCGCTTCGGGCACCAGCTTGGTCAGTCTTTTGCGGACGAGCTCGATGGACTGCACGCGGTTGTGCAGAAAGTAGATCTGACCGTCCCGGCTTAATTCGCGGTGAATCGCGTCGCGAATGACGTCCTCGCGGTATTCGGTCACAATCGTCTCGAC
>SKZA01000337.1 GCA_007127595.1 Kiritimatiellia bacterium | reverse complement strand
TCGATCGAGAATCACGCGATACCGGTCAAAGCCGGGTGCCGACGCTGACGCCGAATACACCAATCCGACCACCATGAACACACTGAACGGCAAGGTTCTCATAGGACTACTATACCGAAATGCGAAAGATTTGTCACGTGGGGTCATTTGCCCGCATAGGCGCCCGTTGGAAAACGCCGATATTGATGGGAAACGGGCCTGTCCGAGCGTAGTTCGGAGCGCTGCGTTTCGCCGGCCCGGCTTCGTCCCCTCGCACAGCTCGGGAACTACGCCGTGGCAGATTTTGTCCCGCCGCATGGCGTCGGGACAAAATCTGGTGGGCCTGGAGGGACTTGAACCCCCGACCAGAGGATTATGAGTCCCCTGCTCTGACCAACTGAGCTACAGGCCCGCCAAAAGTATTCGTAAGAATGTCCGACGTCCGGTCGAATTGCAATCAAAGTTGTCGCGAGGTCCTTGCCGCGCCGTAGCGCAGCGAAGGCGGGAGGTCGTCCCTCCAAAACCATCATCCTTGTTCAATGGAGGGACGGGCTCTGTCCCGTCCGGTCTGCGGCAGGAACGATTCGTGTCCGATCTTCTACGGCTAGAACCTATCCCAAAACCCGGCTCGGCGGGCGTGCCGCGCCGAAGCATCGCGAAGGCGGGAGCCTCGCCCTCCACCGCCCCGCAATTCCCTTGAAATTCTTATGGAGGGCGACGCTCCGCGGAGCCGTCTTCAGGTTTTGGGATAGGTTCTAGAGTTTCTCCCCCTCTTTTTCTTCCCGGCCATGTTTCCGCAGCCAGAGATAAGGGCGAAAGATTAAGGCGAAAGACAAGGGGGGAAAGACGCTGTTTCTTTATCTTTCGCCTTAATCTTTCGCCCTTATCTCGCGCAGATCGCTCCCTTTCAAGAATCGCCAGAGACCCGTTTCGGAATGTTGAACTCAGGTCTACAAAGTAAATCTACCCCAAAACCTGAAAAGGGCTCCGCTGGAGCCATATTTCTCTCTATTGACCTAATCGGTGATTGGTGTATGTATATGCTATGGGCTTGGGGCTTGTTGGGCGGCCGGCATATTGCCTGTCGCGTCGAGTCATGGGACGCCATATGCTTTTGTGATATGTCTACACCTGAATGGCCAATGCAGAGTGCGGGAGGAAGCCGATTTTGATCTGCCGTAGAAAAATAATGGGAAACTGCTGCGTCAGCAGGATGCAGATGGTCGTCCTTCTTTTTCTGTTTTCCGTTTACGCTTCCTGGGGGCAGGACACCAGTACGCTCTACATCAACGCCAGCAGCATAACGGACGAGTTCGGAAACTTGATTCAGGCCGGGCCGACACCGGAAGAGAGTCCGTTGGTACAGGTGCTCGACCTGTCGACCCCTGATCATCTGCCCCCACACGTGGATGGGAACCCTCAGGAAGATGTTTTGGCCGAGCCCTACATAGGCAAGGCCGTTGATCCCTCATTCTTGGGCGCCTTCAGCGAGAGCGTCATTCCGCCGAATCTGCCGCCGACCAACACCATCATCGGAGTGCGCGTATACAACGCGCCCACCGTAAGCAATTCGTTGTTCTACGCGAATTCAACCAATACGATGATTGTTACCGGGTATGAGGCCGCGCACGCCTTGCGCGCCTGGATGGGACCGATGACGAATAAATTGTATCCCAACCGCGATACCGACCTGGACGGCATACCTGACTGGTATGAACATCTGCACGCTGAAGGCAATCACACGGGGTTGGTGGCGACCGCCACGGTGCCGGATAAGGATACGACTTGGATGGAGGAATACATCATCGGCAGCGACCCGAATGATCCCTCGGATCGATTTGTGATCGTTACGCTCGAACCTCTCTATTCCGAGACCAACTACGTTGAACACGTCTGGACCGACCCGGACACCGGAATCATCTATACGCAGAACATGTACGCCGTGGAGGGAGAGATCCTCTCCTGGCCCAGCGTGCAGGGGCGTGAATACGATGTGATCTACAGGACCAATTTGATAACCGGTTCGGTGGCGGTGCTCGACGGGGCCACCAATCTGCCGGCTACCCCGCCGGCCAACATCTTCACGAACAAGACATTGATTGAAGACGGCACACGGTTGTTCTATCGCGCAAGGGTACGATTGGTGGAGGAATAATCGCTCGAACCACGCGGGTAGTGACGGCAATGCTGTGCCTGTTGGTCGAGGCGCAAAAAGGAGTTGAATGCGAGTCGGAAAATCCATTGAGAGCAAAGCCCAATCATTGAATCGGAAGTCCGCGATGTTGCCGACGTACCTGCAAGGATCGGTTTCCGGGGCGGCCCGATACGCCCTCTATGCGCTCGCCTTCATGATGATCGCCTTGCCCGGAGCGATGGCCCAGCAAACCGTGTTCTGGCGTGACACCGCTCCGAACGCCAACTGGCAACAAGGCTCCAATCCATGCGGGAGTCATGGCAGTTCCACGGATTATCCCTGGTGGTATCCCGGCTTCGCGCCGAATCAGGCGCGCGGGCAGCCCAACTGCTGGGACGGCAGCACGGACCGGCATATCATCATCTTCGGCAACGGGCACCAACCCAATATGACCGTCAATATGGGTTGGTTCGGCATCAACTCCATCTTCTTCTCCAACAGCACGGCGCGCACCATCACCGGCGATAACGGCCTCGATGTGTGGGGCGGAAAGATCGAAAACAACAGTTCCGGTTCACACGTTTTCAATATCAACATCGCGCTCAACGTCAACCCCGTCGAAATCAACCCCGTGGACGGCAACCTTACGTTCCACAGGTCCATCTTCATCAAGGATAACTGGATCGAGGTCTGGGGCGACAATGATAATACGCTGAACCTGTTCGGCGTGCTGGATCGCGACGGCGGCGACGGCGGGTTGGCGGTCAAGCAGAACAGTCTCGTGGTGCTGACCAACAACAACACCATGTCGGGCGGCATCTGGGTGGAGAGAGGGCGCGTGCGCTTGGGGGGGCACGCCAATGCCATGGGATCCGGCGATGTCAACGTCGGCACCAATGCCACGTTGGAACTCGACTATAGTTCCAACACCACCTTGAACGATGTTGACCTCAACCTATATGGCACGGGCACGAACGCCGCGGCGGGCGCCGTGCGGGTGATTGGTTCAGCTCGCGCGGAATGGGATGGCGAGATCAACGTGGAAAACGATGCGCGCATCCGCGTGGATTCAGGCGGGTTCCGGACACTCAACGCCGTAAATGTCGGCGCCAACACCCTTTACATTACGAACACGGTGGAGATGGCCGAATGGGCCAACAACATCAGCGGCACGAAAACCGCCGACGAAGGCACCATCAACAAGACCGGCACGGGCACCCTGCGCCTGCGCGGCGCGGGGTCAGGCAGTCTGGGTACCGTGAATCTGGGGCAGGGTACCATTACGCTGGCCGGGGCCCTGGCGGCCGGCCAAAGTGGCAGCCGTCTCATCATGGCGGACGGGACCACGCTGGAATCCACCACCACGGCGAACCGAAATGTGAGCAAAGCCATCCGCGTGGACGGGAATGTGACCTTGAATAACCTGACCACCCTGACGGCTGGAACCATGGACCTCAACAATGCCGTCCGCACCCTGACGATACCCACGACCTTTACCGCGGGCGGTGTCATCTCCAACGGCGGTCTCACAAAGGCGGGTGCCGGAACGATGACGCTGAATGCGGCCAATACGTATTCAGACAATACCCGCGTCTCCGCCGGAACGCTGTCCCTCGGCCATGAAAACGCCCTCCAAAACAGCACGCTGGATATGGCGTCCGGCGATACCGGCTCGGTCACTTTCGGCTCGCCTTCGGCGTTTACCTTCGGCGGCTTGAGCGGTTCCCGTAACCTCAACTTCGGCGCAAAGGACTTGAGCATCGGCAACAACAACGCAAACACCACCTATGAAGGCGTATTGAGCGGGTCCGGCGATCTGACCAAGATCGGCTCGGGCACACTGACGCTGACCGGCGCAAACACGTACACCGGCGACACCACGATCAACGCCGGCACGCTGCTGGTCATGGGCTCGGCCGCCGATTCCGATTTTACGGTCAACAGCGGCGGTACGCTCGGCGGCAGCGGTCCGATTGGCGCATTGACGGTGTTCGGTACGGTTTCGCCGGGGCAGAGTATCACTAACCTGCAGGTGGACACGCTGTCCTTGGAAGAGAACGGCGAATATCATTGGCAGATCGATGCGGCCACGGGAACCGCCGGCGAGGACTGGGACCTGATCACGGTGGATGGCGGTAGCGGCCCCGTCACGAATAATGCCACCTCGGGCAATCCCTTCACCATCCGGATCGATTCCATGAACGCCACCCCGTCCGGCTGGGACCCCGACGAGGATTATTCCTGGGTGATCATCTCCGCCGGCAGCGTAACCGGATTCGACGCGGACACGTTCGTCATCGATGACAGTGACTTCGACGGAACGATCAAAGGCCGGTGGAGTATTGAGGAGGATTCGGGCGACATCGTCTTATCCTATCGTTCCTTCGGCGACCGGTTGGTTTGGTATCCGTTCACGGGTGAAACCGATACGCCATCGAATGTGGTGGCAAATAT
>SKZA01000066.1 GCA_007127595.1 Kiritimatiellia bacterium | reverse complement strand
GAGACCCGCCACCAGCAAAGCCACCAACATGCCTTGAATTTGTTTCATACGCCCCGTCCTCCTCTTCCTTAAATAAGCTAAAGGAATGACTTCCCTGTACGAACAACTCATACCACATACCCATTGGGGTAATTAAAAAGGCCTCTATAAGGGATTCCCTGATGCGCGACAAGTTATTTGACACCCATTCGCGGGCGTGTTCATGGAGCGCGCGCTGGACCGGAAATGGGCGAAGGCGGCAAAGGAATTGCGTTGGCAATGGCTCTTCCCCGCTACGAATCTTACATTTGTGCCCGATGAGAATGTCTCGCGCCGATATCACCTCCATCAAACACAATTACAGCGGGCGCTCCATGAGGCGGTACGTCATCCGTGGTTCCCTCTTCGTTGCGGCTATGCTGCGCCGCGTTCTTCGGTAGCTCCCATTTTCAATGGGAGCATGCGCGGTTTGTAACCGGTCGCTTCCCCACAATGTCCGCGGGCCGTCCAAACACTTGACGCCTTGCCCGCATTGGGTGTTGAATAACGCCGTTATCTTTTCAGGGGAGTGTTCAGTATGAGTGCGAAGAAGAAGACAGGCGGTAAATCCTTGCATCGCCGGTATTCGGCGCTGGTGACCGACGGCGCGGAACGCGCGCCAAGCCGGGCGATGTTGCACGCGGTTGGGTTCAAGGACAGCGATTTCAAGAAATCACAGGTCGGTATCGCCTCCACTTGGAGCATGGTGACCCCGTGCAACATGCATATCGACAAGCTTGCCGACGAAGCGGCGCACGGCGTGGATGAAGCGGGCGGTAAGGCGGTGGTGTTCGGCACCATCACGATTTCCGACGGGATTTCCATGGGCACGGAAGGGATGAAATATTCGCTGGTGTCGCGTGAAGTGATCGCCGACTCGATCGAGACCGTGGTCGCCTGCGAGGGGTTCGACGGGCTGGTGTCCGTGGGCGGCTGCGATAAGAATATGCCGGGCTGTCTGATGGCGATGGCTCGTCTGAATCGTCCGTCCATCTTCGTGTACGGCGGGACGATCCTGCCCGGCAAGCATCGCGACCGGAACGTGGATATCGTGTCGGTATTCGAGGCGGTCGGGGCGCATGCGCGCGGGGATATTGATGATAAGGAGTTGAAGCAGATCGAGTGTTGTTCCATCCCGGGCGCCGGTTCGTGCGGGGGGATGTACACGGCGAATACGATGGCCTCGGCGATTGAAGCGCTGGGCATGAGCCTCCCCAACAGTTCGGCCCAAGCCGCGATTTCCAAGGCCAAGGTGAACGATTGCCGGCAGGCGGGCGCGGCGGTCATGCAGATGATCAAGCGCGGTATCGTGCCGACGGATATCATGACGAAAGAGGCGTTTGAAAACGCGATCGTGATGGTGACGGCGTTGGGCGGCTCGACAAATGCGATCCTGCACCTGATCGCCATGGCCGATGCGGCCGGGGTGAAGTTGAAGTTGGACGATTTCACGCGGATCGGGCGCAAAGTCCCGGTCCTGGCCGATCTAAAGCCGAGCGGACGGTTTGTGATGGCCGAGTTGGTGAAGATCGGAGGGACGACGCCCTTGATGAAGTTGCTGGTCGAAGAAGGCCTGATGCACGGCGATTGCCTGACCGTGACGGGCAAGACGATCAAGCAGAACCTGAGAGGGGTGCAGCCGTATCCGAAGAATCAGGAAGTGATCCGCCCAATGTCCGATCCGATTAAGAAGACGGGGCATCTGGTCGTTCTGCGCGGCAACCTGGCGCCGACAGGCGCGGTGGCAAAGATTTCCGGCAAGGAAGGCACGCGTTTTACCGGTAAGGCGCGCGTGTATGAATCAGAGGAATCGGCGCTGAAAGCGATTCTGGACGGAACGATCAAGAAGGGACACGTCATCGTAATCCGACACGAAGGACCGAAGGGCGGGCCGGGCATGCGCGAGATGCTGGCGCCGACGTCGGCGGTTATGGGGAAGGGGCTCGGCAAGGACGTGGCCCTGATCACCGACGGCCGCTTCTCGGGAGGAAGTCACGGGTTTGTCGTCGGACACATTACGCCGGAGGCGTATGTGGGCGGACCGCTGGCGGTGGTGCGGAACGGGGACGCCATCACCATCGACGCGGACAAGCGCAGATTGACTTTGGAGATTCCCGATCCCGAGCTTCAAAAACGCTTGGCGAAATGGAAGAAGCCGAAACCGCGTTACACGCGCGGCGTCCTTGCAAAGTATGCCGCCCACGTCAGTTCGGCGTCGGAAGGCGCGGTGACGGATACGGACCTCGAAATTTAAGGAGATCCCGATGGTAACCTTTAAGGAGAGTGGCGGCGTGTTGCGCTGCACGTTCAAGGGCCGTATGGACACGCCGGCCTGTCAGGAAATCGAACCGCAGGTGATGGCCAAAATCAACGCGGCGACGGGTTATGTGGTGTTTGACCTGATGGATGTAAACTATATTTCGTCCATGTTCTTTCGCCTGTGTATTCAGGTGCGGAAAGAGGTGGATACGGGCATGTTCTCCATCGAAAACGCGCAGCCGGAGGTCAAGAACGTGTTCAAGATCGCCGGGTTAAGCCAGATGCTGAATGTGCAGTGAGCGCGTGCTGGGCGATTTTGCGCAGCATCCCGGAAAAGATAAGCTGGTGTAACGGATACAGCGCGTACCAGTAAATGCGGCCCCATAGTCCTGCGGGATCGAATAGCGCCGTTTGCCGAATCTCCGTCGCGCCGTTCTTTGGAACGACCTCGAACTCGAGCCAGGCGCGACCTGGAACCTTCATTTCCGCAAACAGTCGCAGGTATCGGTTCGGTTCAATAGCTTCCACACGCCACCAATCAAGCGTGTCGCCGGGAGCAAGCTCGACCGGATGCCGTCTGCCCCGCCGCAATCCGGCGCCCCCCACAACGAGATCAATCCACCCGCGAATCTTCCATAGCGCGTTGGCGTAGTACCAACGATTGGCCCCTCCAATACACTGAATGGGCGCGAAGGCGGCGTCGGGCGGAACCGGCACGGTGCGCGTTCGCGAATCCACGATGCGCGACCCGAAGGATATGCCGCCCCACGTGTCGGATTTGCCGGTGGACGATAGCGCGTCGGACCACCGCGTCTCGGCAAATTCCCGGTCCTCGTGGCGGAGGGCCAGCGCAATGACCTCGTCCACGCCCCGCGGACGAATGGCGAAGTCCTGTAAGGCGTCCGGTTTGGTTACCACGCTGGCATTGCGAATACTGGAAATGAGGGAACGGCCCACTCGCGCATAGATGGGCGTGACCAGTCCCAGCCACAGGCTCGACAAGCGCGGGGTCAATACGGGTACGGGAATCATTCGGCGTCGCAGGCCCCGCTGACGCGCATACGCGCGCATGAGGCCGCCGTAGGAAATGCGGTCCGCGCCACCGATTTCATACATGCGCGATTCCGCGCCCGTTTGCTCCAGAGCCGCGATAAGATAGCTTATCAGGTCATCGATCCCGATGGGTTGCGCCATAATGCCCACCCAGCGCGGAGTGATCATGACCGGTAAACGCTCCACAAGCGCGCGTATCAGTTCAAACGAGAGGCTGCCCGACCCGATGACGATGGAGGCGCGAAATTCGGTAACCGGTACGCCGGACGCGCGCAAAAGGTCGCCGACTTCCTGGCGGCTGGCCATATGCGGCGAGAGCGGGCCGTCTTTCTCGCTTGCGAGACCTCCCAGATAGATGATGCGCCGGAGCCCGGCGGTCTTGGCGGCGGCGGCGAAGTGTTGCGCGGCTTGGCGATCCAACTGGTGAAAGTCGGCGCGCGCGCCCATGGAATGGACGAGATAATACGCGGTATCTACGCCGTCAAGAGCGGAAACGAGTGAAGGAGGATCCAGCAGGTCGCCACGGACCGGCTGTACATTGTCCGCAGCTACCCGCAGACGCCCGGGTTCGCGAACGAGCGCGCGAATCGGCCGCCCGCTTTCGGCGAGTCGGCGGAGTAGGCGTCCCCCGACATAACCGGTTGCGCCGGTTACGAGTAGTAGGCGCTCGTCGGGCGGGGTCATGGGCGGCAGGCGGGGGCCGAGCGTGTGTGGAAGTCGGTGTTAATAGTGGATTTCTTCTTCCGCCGGAGTGGCGCAGCTCACGATGCTGAGATAATCCGGATGGTCGGATATGCGTTCGTGGCGGAACCCGCCCACGACGGCGCCGTCGTGGACAAGAAACGCGCCGGGCATTTGGAATCGGTCCCCGACAATCTGGCCCATGCCGTGTCCGTCGAGCAGGACCGATTGGATGACGAATTTCCACATGCCGGGTCCGTAGACCTGCAGGAAGCTGGCGCGCGGCAGGCCGAGCGCACGGTACAGCGTGGCTTCCGGATCGCTCACGCGCGGGATATCTTCGAGCCGGTATCGTTCGAACAGATACGCGGCTTTCTCGTCTTCGCCCATGTGGACGAACACGATGCGCGCCCCGGCGGATTCGATTTCGTGGCGGCGCGCGGCGATATCCGCGAGGGTTTCCCGGCAGAAGGTACAGCCAAGATGGCGCAGGAGCACCAGCAAGACGGGTGATTCATGGGATAACGAGTCGAGGGTACGTCCGTCATTTGTCGTATACTT
>SKZA01000031.1 GCA_007127595.1 Kiritimatiellia bacterium | reverse complement strand
TGCGGTTTCCAATTGCATTGCTCGGCATCCTGGCAGTGTGGTTCATCTATCTGCTGGGCGCTCAGATGTTTGATCGAAGGATTGGGTTGTTGGCGGCCTTCCTGATCGCTATCAATCCGTTCGCCACCGCGGTATCCATGGAAGCCTATTACTATTCCGGCCTGATCTGTATGGCGGCCTTGTTCTATTGGCGCACCCTCCTTCTATTGCAATCCTTGCAGAAGGACCATGTTCCTATGCGCACATGGGGACTATGGGGACTTGCCGTGGTTCTTTTCTGTTCGACTCAAATGACGGCGTGGGCCGTCTTCGGAATGATCTGGGTCCTGGTGGCTTATGAGACCGTGCGTAGCTGGAGGCGCACCGGCGACGGGCGCCCGCTTATGGGGTTGGCCGTAGTGACGTTGTTGGGTGCCGGAAGTATTCTGCCGTGGATTATCAAGCCGATTCAGCTTTATATTCTTGGCGACGCTCAACCGCTTGGCTTGGAAGCTGCGCCGTGGTCGAATTTTTTCAGAATTCTGGCCGAAACCGTGCCGGTTTACACCTTCGGTAAGTCCTGGTGGGGCATCGCACTCGCCGTCATGGTGCTCTTTGGCGGTGTGGCGGCCATGTGGAGGCGCCCCCTGAAGACGGACGCGGGGAAGTGGGCCGCGCGCATGGCGCTTTGTGCGATTGCCGGCAATTTGATTCTGCTGCTGGCCTTGGGACGAGGAGAGGCCAAATACACCTACTTCGCCTCGCTATTCCCGTTGGTGATCCTCGGTCTTGCTGTTCTTGCGGAGCGTGTAGCCATGGCGCTGACGGCGGGACGAGAGGCGAGGGTCCGCTTGGCCATGCCGGCATTAGCGGTTTCTTTTGCGTTATATTGGGCCATACCCTTGCATGCAACGATTACGATGGAGGGAAAGCCGACGGCGTACAAGGCGATCGTTGAATATATCAATGAACATACGAGACCCGGCACACTCGTCTTAGTGGATCGCTGGTACGAACCGTGGAACGAACTTACGTTATATCCCCTCGATGAAGGCCGTCATTGGACCTTCACGGTGCCGAATGAACCAGCCGAAACCGCACGCCAAATGCAATGGCACCGATCTGTAGAACAGTTTTTTGCTCGCCATCCTGACGCGGTCTACCTGCCTTTAAACGATTCATACCGGAACACGGACGGGGGGGCATGGTCGCTCGGTCCGTGGGATTGGCCCGACGAACACTTCGCGGTGCAGAAACAGTTGGTCCATCGCGCAGGCCAAACACTGGCGCGGTGGGGTGTCACTCCGCGGGAGGATTTCTATGTGACGGGTCCTCAGAGTCGACTGTCGATTACGCTCCACCAAAACCCCGTCGAGGAATTGCTGCGACAAGCGCGAGCGGAAGGCAAGCCGGGTGTTGTCCTGTACGGCGAGGGATGGCGGTATCTGAAGCCGTGGAGGCCGTTGCAGGGGTGGCCGGAGCAGCTTATGGAAACGCTTTGGATTCAGGCCGGATCGTTCGTTGAGCGGGGGACCGGGTTTACGGATGTGAATGAGCCCAATCGCATGCCGCAATCGGAATTGATGCGCTTCTTCACGCACGGGCAGTGGGCGGACTACCGTGTGCCGACGGCTGATTCATCTTTTGTAATTCGTAATGCAACGGATCGCGCGGTCGAAGCCGAGCTGACTGTGGTGGGAATTGCGTTGTCCGGACCTGTTTCGCTGCGCGTGGCCGGCGGTCGCATGGAGTTTCCCGCTACATGGATGGTTCAACGTGCCGTTCCCGTCCGATTAGAACCTGGCGAACAGAATATCCCGTTCCGCGTTCGCCCTGACCAGCTCTTGTTGGTATGGAAGGCCGAGCTGCGCCACAACGGGATTTAACGTTGCATCCCCCCTTTGAATGCCGATAATCGCGGCCATGTCCACCGAAACCGAATACGATCATCAGCACGGGCTCTTGCGGCATAGTTTGCTGCTGCTTATAGCGACGCAAATCGGGAACGTTTGCAATCTCCTGTTTCAGATGCTGATGATGCGGAGCCTGTCGGACGTGGAGTATGGGATTCTGGCGTCCATGTTGAGTCTGATTCTGATTATGGCCACGCCCTTGGAGGCCTTGCGCACCGCCGTGGCGCATCAAGTCGCGCTCTTGCTACGCCTCAATCGGCCGTCTTCCGTTTGGCCCCTCTTACGTATGTGGGCGAAATATATCGGCGTGGCGGCCCTGATCATTCTGCTGGTCGGGTTCCCCCTGAGCCCTGCGCTCGCCCGCTTCTTCCATTTGCCCACCGCGATCCCCGTCGTCATGACCGTGATCATCCTCGCGATCACATTGTATTTGCCCTATTTTGCCGGCGGTCTGCAGGGGGCGCAGTCCTTTCGATGGATGGCCGCGCATGGTCAAGTATGGGCTGTTATTCGCTATGTGGCGGCTGTTCTCTTGCTCCTTTCATTCCCGCATACGGCCATCACAGGTCTAACGGCTCATGGCATTAGTGTGGCGGCTGGTCTGGTCTTTGGAATCTGCGCCTTCCACTACGCATTCCTTTCGATGAAATCGTCGAGCACGTACAACTTTGCCGGTGGACGCTATTTTTTCATGTCGCTATTCGTGCTGGCGGGCTTTGCGGTCTTGATGAATGCGGATATCGCGTTGGTGAAGAGATTCTTTTCGCCGGAGGAAGCGGGAACGTATGCCAAAGCGGCAACGATCAGTCGGAGCATCATCTTCTTACCGGGCCCCATTGCCATGGCCATGTTCCCAAAGGTGGCCTCTTCTGGAATGTCCACGCTGGCTGACCGCGGCATTCTTTTCCGCGCGGTTCTCTACACCACGGGCCTCATTATCTTATCAGCGGCCTTTTGCTCACTCGCTGCAGGACCCATCTGGCGCATCTTCACCGGCACATTTCCTGATGCGGAAACACGTCTACTGCTACGTTGGATAGTCTGGGCTATGGCGCCCTTGGGACTAACCATGCTTTTGGTAAACTTTGAAATCGCGCAACATCGCTTTAAAGCTCCCGCCATGCTTGTCGTACTGGCGTTGATTTACGTGGCGGCCGTCGCGCGCTGGCACGACTCGTTTGCCCAGGTCCTGACCATCTTGACGGGAGTCGGTCTAGCTTCACTCTGCATCATGATTGTGGACATGCGCCGGGCGACCATCGCTCCGGAGTCGCATGCAGAACCTGCCGGGCAATCACCCATCACGCCGACTTAGGTTTGACCGGCTTGCTGCAGCCCTGACGCGGCATGCTTAGAGCAGTTTAAGAAATTCTGTAGCCGCGCTGGTAACAGTGTGGAAGCGGTATCCGGCGATCAATCTGTCCACCGCTTTCCGCCTGAGGCGGATCCGCCTTTGGCGGAACGACTGCGGCTACGCTTTCGTTCAAACTGCTCTGGTCTACCCGCATGGCCGTTAGCGGATTTCAATGGGGGAGGATACAGCCATCGGCCGTCCCTTTATCCCTTATGGATCGGTAAGTCCGTCTTCCCATTGTCGAATGCGAAGACGAATGTACATCCGTTCCTCGATCCCATCTCCGGGGATGCGATAACGTATGTCCCGTGTCAGGCCGTCTTCATTCGGGGCGCCCACCGTATAGACGGTGTTCGAAATGATCTGATTCATCGGCGCCCAAGGCCCGGAGAGGTCCGTGGCGGCCTCTGGTATGTATTCGATTCCCCGTTCCTCGGAAATGAGGCTGCGATAGATATAGTCGAGATACAGCGCGCCACCGTCACTGACCGTTTCAAGCTGGGGCAGCGCGTCCTGTACGGCGTCGTAGCGGTCCAGACCGAACGCGTACCGCGCAAGATTGGGTAGGAGACTTTCGTCCGATATGGCTTGCGGACCACTTATTTCCGGATCATCCAGTTCTTCGGGCGAGAAATTCGAAGCCAACCAGTGTTGATACGGCAGAACGCCTTCTGCGAATCGCACGCGCATCACGCGTCCCGTGGCTGTGCCGTCCGGATAATCCGCGACAGCCCATGCCGTATCCACGATGAAGCTCCAAGGACCTGAGTAGGGAGCATAGGTCGCGCCCCTGAAGGGTATGGCCCCATTCGGGTCGGGCACGAAGAAGGTGTAGGCCGCATTTTCGATTAACGATAGGAAATCATTTGTGCCCTCAACCCAAAACCCGCCGCGATAGACATCGTTCACACTCAACGTCTCGCGATCAATGAATACGCGGATGTGGTTGACCGGATTCATCGCATGAATGAAAGGTGTTTCCGAACGAATGCGAAGGAGCGCATTTCCGCTCGCTAACGGATTGGAATAGTCCGGTGATCCGGTATGCGAGATCCCAAAGGCGTAGTTCAGTCCGTTGAGCGATTCTACATTAAGAATCGTATCATCCAGAGAAATCGTACCGCCTCCACTGATGGGCCCCACTTCGCCGTGCCCCTTTAGAACGGCGTCCGGGGATATCGCGACGGGTACCGACAGGTTGGTCCGCACGTCCAGAATGCCTCCTTCAACCGTCCATGAACCGCCTGGAAATGCGAATTCCGGCTCCCAACGCAGTGTGCCGGGACCGGTTTTTGAGACGTTGAAATCGCCGGCAAACGGGCCGGTTA
>SKZA01000218.1 GCA_007127595.1 Kiritimatiellia bacterium | reverse complement strand
CGTTTTATAGGAGCTATCTCCATAAATGGCGCTTCACTTTCTTTATGGTACAGGTGTTTTATGGAAGCTGATCCGAAACAATCCAAAGCCGCCATGCGGAAGATACGGCCGGAGCCGGATATGGATGATCCGATGGAGATCCTGCGGCAGTATGGGCCTCCCGTCGCCATTGGCCTGACCTTGGCGGTGATCATCTTTCTGGCGTTTACATTTCATCGGCATCGTCAGGAAGCGGCCCGGGCACAGGCCTCGGAGCTATTCATGCAAGCGCAATCGCCCGAGCAGTTACAGGCGATCATTGACGATTTTCCGGGCACGGTCACGGCGCCTATAGCCCTGTTATCGCTGGCATCGGAGCGGTTTCACGGCGGGGACTATGGCTTGGCCGCCACGCACTATCGCCAGTTTCTTGAGCGCTACCCGGACCACATCATGCGTCCGACCGCCGAGTTGGGGCTGGTGTATTGTGACGAAGCCCAGGGACTGCACAATGAAGCGCTGAACGGCTTTGAAACATTTCTCGCCACCCATGGAGAGGATCACTTTCTTGCAAGCCCGGCACGCCTCGGCAAGGCAAGGGTCCTCGGCCTGTTGGGACGTTTCGATGAAGCCCGCGCTATTTACGACGCGATCCTGGACGATCCCGATCATCCCTGGCGCGCCCAAGCCCGTTCCGACAAGCTATATCTGGAAAAAGAAATGCGCGCACAGGGCCGGTTGTAATCGCCGTCTCACGCCTCCTGCATAAACAGTTCCCGTGCACTGATATAGGGGCCGGGAAACAGTTCCATGAGATGCGCGGTTTTTGCGTCGCTGTCGAACATTTCAACCAGATCATCGTAGGCGGATCGATCGAACTCCAGCATGCCCTCGAGCTTCATCGATTGCAGGTCCTGTACAACGAAGCACAGGGATTCATCGGTCGAATCTTCGGTATTGAATAGGATGGCTTTCGTCTTTGGATCCAGCTTTTCGCTGTTGCGCGAATACATCATGTACTTGATGTACTCGATAATCCGCTCGTTCAAGTCCGCTTCGAGCAGGAAGATGCGTTCGACGAGTTCGGAACGCGTGAAGACCAGATGCACGGACGGCGGATCGAACTCGTCGGGCAGCGAGGTGTTCAACGCCTCCATGGAAGCTATGAACTCCTCCTTGTTGCTCCGATAATCGGCCTCGTTTCCGGGAAACCAGAAGACCATGACACGGTTTTCCGGATCGTTGTAGAGCAGGCGTTTATCCACGCGGAACGCGAAATCGCAATGCGGACATTGCACGGCGTTGAGTTGGTTCGCCATGAGTTCATCGCGCAACGCGGGCGCTTCGGTCACATTAATGGAGTCATACAGTTCGACCTCCATTTCGGCCTGACACTTGGGACATTGAATGGGATAGGTGTTTTTTACGGACATGGGGAAAGCATTTTCGGTTTTCGATTTTCGACTCTTGATTTCATCGCGGGCACAATCTTAGTCGGTCAGCCGATACGGACCAATCTAAAATATCCTATCGGCGACATGCTAGAATCTATCCAAAACCCGGTTCGGCAGAAGAGCCTCGCCCTTCAAAGCCGGAGGCGAATGAACCACTACAGAGGAAGCGGGCGGGGATCTGCAATGCGGTTTGCAGCGCGTATGCTCCAGTCATTTTGAGGTCATGCCCCGGAATGAGTTACGTAGCGCCGGAATCCGTCCGGCGCATAAGGAAATCGAGACGAGCCTGAGCCTGCTCCCGACAGATTCGGGAGCTACGAGGAAGCATACAGCCAAATGATCTTATTTTGTCGATCTTCATGAATAAGCCCTGTGCGGTTTGGGATCGTCCATCGGAGCGCTTGAACTTCATCGGACGATATCGTACGATGGCGCCTTATTCGATCCCTTTTGAAACAGGAGAGGACATGAGTTTGTTGGATTCATTGAAAGGGCTTTTCAGCGGTTCATCCGCTGACGCGGGGCCCACAGCTGATTTGCATATTATTGATACGGAACGCTTTAGCGGCCGTAATGGCGGGCGGGACCGTGTCTCGCCGCGCGAGCAGGTGGCGATGCTGCAACAATTGGCCGCTTTTGCCGAGAAGGAGAAGATTCGGCTATGCGCCATTCTGGAAGGTCGTCCGCTGCGTGAAGCGCCGGATCGGGGCGAGTTCAAGGGTGTGCAGGTGTTCTATGCGGAACGAAGCGAAGATGTTTCCCGGATCGCACTGGATCTCGTGGGCAGGAATCGCAATGCCCTGCTGATTACCCAGAATCGTGACTTGGAACGCCAGGCGCAGGCCGCCGGCGCACAAACCTTGCGCAGCGGTACGTTGCGCAAGGCCCTTGAAGATAATGGCGGCCGAAGCGACGACGGAAGGTCCGGCGGACGCGGGGGACGGCGACGCGGACGCGGACGTCGCGGTGGCGGGCGCGGGCAACCGCAGAATCAAAAACCGCCGCAGCAGAAGCAACAGAACGAGAAGCCGGCCAAGGAAGCGCGCGACGGCGTCAGCGATCTGATTGATTTGGTTTGAAGCCGTATGTGCCGTAGGGTCTTCGCTTGCGAAGACCGCGCGCTACCCATATGCGCGGTCCGCGCAAGCGCGGCCCCTACAGAACGCACTCTTAAATTTCCGCCCCTCCGCCCTCATCCCTCATCCTTCATCCCTCTTCTTCAAACGTCACCTTCGCCAGGTAGGGCAGTTCGCGGTAATAACTGTCGTAATCCAAGCCGTAGCCGACAACGAAGAAGTCCTCGATGGTGAAGCCGACGAAGTCGGCTTCGATCGGCACGACGCGGCGGCTGGGTTTGTCGAGCAGGGTGCAGGTTCGGATGGTGCGCGCGCCGCGCGCCGTGACGTGATCACGCGCGTACGTCAGCGTGCGGCCCGTGTCCAGGATATCGTCGATGAGCAGAACGTCGGCGCCCGTTACATCCACTGAAAAATCTTTGGTGATACGTACGACACCCGAAGATTCCGTGCCGCCGCCGTAACTTTCCAGCGTGATGAAGTCGATGCGCGGATGGTAATCATGATCGTATAGATCCCGCACCAAATCGGCGAGAAACATGAAACTACCGCGCAGAATGCCGATCATCACCATGTTTTCGCTGCGGCAATGGTCGGCCATTTCCTCGACGAGTTGATCCACGCGGGCTCGAATCTGTTTCTCGGTAAAGACGATGTCGCGTATATGATGCGGTTCCATATTTACTTTAGTGGGGTTTGCGTGCATGTTATACGCGTTATCCGGCAGATATGGAAGGACGGAAATATGAACCTGCACAGACTTATTACCTTCGGCGCCCTGACAGCTCTCCTCTGCGCCGGCGCGGCCCATATGGCGGGCTGCAGGATCGGCGGTTCGGCGGACTCGGTCATACGAAACGTGGGTATCAATGTGGCGGGGCTGTATCGAGGCGGTCTCGATGGTGGCCGAATGATTTCCCAGCACACAGGATCAGCCATCACGCGAATGAACCTGATTCAGGACGGGGACCGCCTGCAAGCCATCGACAACAATGGACTGATCTTTCGAGGGTCGATTGGGAGCGCCGTATCGGACAGTGAGACTGGCGGCCAGCGATCTGCAACGTTTACACTGAATGGGCAGACGACGACGGGACAGGAAGGTATTATTTCGGGCACCATTGTCGTGATCGGTAATCAAGCAACAATGACGGGTACGTGGGCAGAGCCAACACTTTTCGGTAATGTTCGTGCAGGAGCCGAAGTTGTTCCACGGATAGACCCTGAAGATGACAATGACGACAACGATGATGATGACGATGATGATGATGATGACGACGTGCCGTAATCTTGATTCCAGGATTTCGGCTCACCGGATTTCACAGAACTAGTCGAGCCGGACGGTTCTCCTATTCGAGCCCGAATGGAGCAAGCGCAGACTACCGACTTTTTCTTGCTCAACACGGGCTCACACCTCGCATCGCGCACAGTCTGTAATAGCAGAAGCTCGCGTACCCACGACGCAAGGTCGTGAGAGCGCATCTGTTCAAGATACGCAGTTTTAGCGCGTCGACGCGCGCGTTTCTAGCGTGGCGGGAGCACCCCTTCATCGACCAGTTGCTGGTCCATTTCTTCCGTGAGTGGAATAGGTAACGGCGGCAGGCCTTGGCGAATGACTTCCATCTGATAGTCGCGCAGATGCTGTTCCAGCGCCTCGCCGGTCAATTGCGGTTCGGGCGGCGGCTGGGCGCGACGCCGTTCCAGCGCTTCCTGTCGCGCGCGGCGCCGTTCCTCGTAGGAGGTTTGTCTGGCGCGCACGCGATCCTGATGTTCCTGTTGCGTGATCGGCTCGACGGTGCCGTCCTGAAGTTTGATGATCGCCATTTCCGTGCCCCGCCGCAATACGGCCTCTTCATCTTCAAAACTTGCAGACACCAGTTCTATGCCGTCATGCGATTGGCCCACGCTCAAGAAGAAACTGTCGTTGTTACGGGCATTGACCAGTCCGACACGTATACTCCCGTCATCGCGCTCATATAAAGCGGATAGACGAATGGTGCGCGCAAAGGATTCTTCCGGGCGTACGACCCGTTGCGGCGGGGCGGCCGGTTCTACAGGCGCCTCGCCGAACG
>SKZA01000207.1 GCA_007127595.1 Kiritimatiellia bacterium | reverse complement strand
CGACCGCTTGATGATCCCGGGCGCGATGACTGGCCGCAGCTCGGTCGCCTTATCGGGCGCATGCATCAGGTCGGCGCCGCATGCATGTCGCGGGATCGCATTCACCTGCATCCGCGTCACTCCACAACGGAACATTTGTCGTACATCCTCGACTCCGGCCATGTCGCGGCACAATTTCGTAGCGGGTACGAAAAAGCCTGCACGGAGCTGATCGAGTTGGTCGCACCCCTTTTCGACGACGTGGAAACGATACGCATTCACGCCGACTGTCATAGCGGTAACATCCTGCATCGTCCCGGTGAGGGATATCACTTGCTCGATTTTGATGATATGGCCGTTGGCCCCGCCGTGCAGGATCTATGGCTGATTCTACCCGACCGGCTGGCCCGTGCGCGGCACGAAATGGACGGCTTGCTTGACGGCTATGAAATGTTCCGCGAATTTCCGTATCAAACCTTGCGCCTGATCGAGCCGTTACGCGCCATGCGTTTCATTCATTACACCGCGTGGTGCGCGCGCCAGAAAGCCGACGGCGGCTTCTCGCGGCTCGCCGCCGACTGGGGCACGCCGCAATTCTGGCGTCAGGAGATCGCTGATCTTGAAACCCAACGCCAGGAGATTCTGGACGCGTTGGGGTGAAGGGTGTCGCGAAATGGGTGTCGTGTGTCGGGTGATGACGGATCGCTTTACCCTTTACTTGAACGTTGGACGTTCGATGTTCAGCGTTGAATGTTCATCACGTTGTCTCTTGTCATCGAGAATCCCGGTTTCTCAACCCTGAACCCTCTTCTCCTCCACCTGCAATGAATATGTTCGTTTCCCACGCGTCTCATACCTGTAACTGAAAGGAGACGACATGAAAACGATACGCTTATGTTCCATATTGGCGATGGCATTGAGTCTTGCCGCCTGCGCGCATCAGCAATCCACGGAGCGTACCAAGCAGGGCGCGGTAGCCGGGGCGGCTCTGGGGGCGGCGGTCGGCGGGGTGATCGGACATCAGAAAGGTCGCGGACTGGAAGGTGCGGCCATCGGCGGCGCCATCGGAGCGGCCGGCGGTGCAACCCTTGGCAGCGCGGAGGACGAGCGCATGACCCGCGCTGGCATGTATTGAAGATCGATTGGTTACGACTGATTGACCGCCATGCCCGTTTTTGTGCTTCGGAAGTTCATTCCCATAACGGCGCTGATATGCGAAAAGGGCAGGTGTCTATGTGGCGTTAAGAAGGGAAACGGGTAGTCGCTACCCGGAACGTGCATGAAGAGGGTTGAACAGAAATTCGGACAATCCGATCTACCTTCCATCCTTTGCGACCTTCTGTTCAAGAAAGTGTTCCAGCGGGGTGGGGCATGAGTGTGGATACGTCCAAGATGTCTGAGGGCAAGCGGGCCACGATGGAATTAGCCGAAGGCGCGCGCGATTTGTTGCGCGACGACCCGAGTTTCGCCGCCGGCCTGTTCATGGGCCGTGCGTTGTGGCCGCTGGTGTGGCCGTTTCCCGAACAGTCCGCCGACGATCATCTGGCGGGCATGCCGTTCCTCGCAGATCTTGAACGCGTATTGCGCGAGCATGTCGATCCCGACGAGGTGGGCCGGTCCGGCGAGATTTCGGACGACGCCGTGCGCGAATTGGCGAAGATCGGCGCGTTCGGCATCAAGATTCCTTTGCGCTACAGCGGGCTTGGCTTATCGCAGACGAATTATTGTCGCGCGATAATGTTGCTGGGCAGTTATTGCGGCAGCACGATGGCCCGGATTGTCACGCACCAGTCTATGGGGATGTCGCAATCACTGTTGGTGTCTGGCACGGAGGAACAAAAGAAGAAATATTTGCCGCGCGTGGCGAAAGGCGAGATGTCGGTATTTGACCTGACCAAAACCGGCGTGGGTTCGGATCCGGCGCGCATGGACACGCTCGCGGATCCGGACGGACAGCATTTCGTCATCAAAGACGATTGTTTGGCGTTGTCGGCATCGTGCGTGGGGTTGACGCGCCGTTGCCTGACCCTCGCGCGGAAATGGGCAAGCGAGCGTGAGCACCGGGGCGCGTCGAACGGGCATCACGCGATGATCGCGGATAAGATCGCGCGGATGGCGTCGGACCTGTTTGCAATGGAGGCGATGACATTGCTGGCGTCGGCGCATGTCGATGACGGGAAGGCGGATATACGTATGGAAGTCGCCATGTGCAAAATGTGGTGTACGGAAGCGGCGTGGCGCGTGGCGAATGACACGGTGCAGATTCATGGTGGGCGCGGGTACGAGACGGCGTCACCGCTGCAGGCGCACGGGGAAGATCGGGTTGCGATCGAGCGGATCATGCGCGATGCGCGCGTGAATCTGCTTTTTCGAGAACCGAGCGACCTTATGCGCCTCTACATTGCGCGCGAGGCGTTGGACCCGCATTCGCGTCGCGCGCAGCCGGTCATGAATGGAGGCCTCGTTTCGCGGATCAAGGCGGCGGGGGCAGCGGCGTTGTTTTATGGGCGCTGGTATCCGCGACAATGGATACCGCGGCGCGGCGCGTTGCCGGACGTGTCCGACCCGGTGCTGCGCGCGCATGTGTTGTATATCGCGCGAACGAGCCGGAGATTGGCCCGTGCGTTGTTTCACTCGATGGCGCGGCACGGGCCGAAGTTGGAACGCGAACAATTGACGTTGGCGCGGTACGTCGAGATCGGCACGGAACTGTTTGCGATGGCCGCGGCCTGTTCGCGCGCGCAATGGATGTTGTTGCACGACGCACACGGACGGCAGGCGTTGACGTTGGCGGATCAATTCTGTCGCGGCTCGTGCGCGCGGATTGCGGAAGGCTTTCGCGCGCAGCGCGGGAATTGCGATCGGGCGGGCTATCGCCTCGCACAGTCCGTCCTGAAAGGCGAGTACAACTGGCTGACGACAGATATTGTGACGTGATTCCCCGCCCACACTTTGCCTTATTGTAGGGGCCGCGCTTGCGCGGACCGCGTCTGTGGGTTGTGTCCGGACTTCGCAAGCGAAGCCCCTACGACAACATGCTCAATGTGCTTGTACGCACCGCCGGATAACGCGATGAAGTGTGGTTGTGATTATCTCAGGAGTCCGCGGGCAGAAACCAGCGTGCGACTTCCTCTTCCGTGCGGCCTTGATCGAGGAGGGCTTTGAACATGTCCGCGCTGAACCAGGACGACCACTTTTCCGGTGTAAGCACGATGGCGACATTTTCCGATGCCTCCATGAAGGAGGCCCAACCGCGTTTCCCTTCATCCGTTAGATAGCGATCGGTGACAAGTTCATTGAGCCTATCAGCTTCTTCCCCGTAGATAAGTTCGACGGGGCCCTCGGCGGCGACCCACGCCTCCGGTTGTGACGGAGGATTCTGTATGAGAGAGCGCGCGTATGGGCGTTTCTTGAGGTTGTGCACCTTGCGGGTGGCTGCATCCGTCTCAAACACGAACCGGTTCCCGTCGAAGGCAAACCACACGGGCGTCGTGTGCGGTGAGCCGTCCGGGTTGGTGGTGGCCAGGACGGCGTAGACGCGTCGCGCTAGGATTTCTTTCATGGGCTCCGTCGGGTTGTGTTGAGTTCCGTCGGCATTTGCTTCGCTCATGAGTTCCCTCCTTTATGTTTCCGTCATCCGGTGCGCCCGGTTCAGCGTACAAGGTTAGACCTATCCCAAAACCTGTTTGCGGCTCCTGCCGAACCGGTTCTTGGACTAGGTTCGACATACTACCCTGCATCTTCCCGAAGAACAAATCGATTGATCCCTATTGATCCCCTCCCTGACCCCTGATCGGGGAAACCAGTATCCGGAAAAGGAGCATACCCCGATTGTAGTGCTTTCCCCGAAGTGGCACAAAGTCCAGTAGAGGGAGAAGAAATTATCGGGTGTGCCAATGAAGCGGGCTTGGTGGGCTGTCTCATGGCTGCTTGTTTGTGCTGTGCCCGCCCAAGGACAATTCGCGGGCGGAAACGGCACGGCGGGCGAACCCTACCTCATCGAAACGGCGGAACACCTCGACAATGTGCGCAATTCGCTCGGCGCGCATTTCCGTCAAATCGCCGATATCGATCTCGATGTCTCGCCGTGGAACAGCGGGGCGGGCTGGTCGCCCATCGGGACCACGTCAACGCCGTTCACCGGCGTCTATGACGGAAACGGACACACGGTTTCCAACCTCTTCATCCATCGCGGCTCGACGGATTACCAAGGTCTGTTCGGATTCCTGGATGAAGGGCGGATCGAGGGACTGACCGTGGCGAATTTTGATGTCACCGCGCGCGATCGCAGCGCCGGATTGGCGGGCCAGATCGAAAGCGAAAGCGTAGTGTCGAATTGCACGGCGATCGGGACACTCACAGCGCGATCGCGTGCCGGCGCACTGGTCGGGTCTGTCCAAGATCACTCCCGCATTGAGGATAGCTATGCCATTACAACGGTGATCGCCACGAGCGAGCGGGTGGGCGTTTTAACCGGACAGTTGTGGAACAACTCCGCAGCCGTGCGGTCCTTTGCGCTGGGCGCCGTCACCGGCACGATTCGCATCGGCGGTTTGGTGGGAAATCAGAATAACAGCACGGTGGAAGATTCCTACAGCGGGGCGGCGGT
>SKZA01000376.1 GCA_007127595.1 Kiritimatiellia bacterium | reverse complement strand
CGCGCTTTCAGGGACCGAAAGTTGACACGAAAAACGCCCCCTCGCTAGCGGAGTGACGCACCCGCTTGGGTCCGGCTAGTGTGGTGTTCCGAATGTTTCTCGCATAATGTGGCCGTCGTTCATCCCGCATATCGGACGGGACAGAGCCCGTCCCTCCAAAAGTCTATGGCAGATTAATGGAGGGACGACCTCCGTGTCGTCCGTGAACAACCAATAATGTGGCGTTCCTTTCCGGGACACAACACTAAATCCGCCCGAACTTCTTATCCAATTCCTTGAACCCCATGAAGATCAAGGTCGGCCTTCCGTGCGGACACGTGTAGGGCATATCGGCGCCTGCAAGATCGATCACCAGCTTTTCAATCTCCTGCAACGACAGCTTGTCTCGCGCCTTGACCGCCGCACGGCACGCCGCTTTGGCGATCCGCTCCTCCGCCCAGTGTTCCGTGCCCCCGCGTTCCCCGCTTTGTTCCAAACTGGTCGCCACCGCCGCGAGCACGGATCGCGCCGAAACGTCACCGAGACAAACGGGCAACGCGTCGACCATGAACGCGTCCCCGCCGAAATCCGATATACCAAAACCCATCGCTTCCAATAACGAGAGTTGTTTACGCACCCGTGCGGCATCGTGCGGCGTCAATTCGACGGATTCCGGCGCCAACAAACCCTGGCTTCTTACTTTCCGTTCGATGGCGTCCTTCATCAATCGCTCGAACAACAGGCGTTCGTGCGCCGCGTGCGGGTCCATCAATACCAGCCCGTCTTCCGTCTCCATCACCACATACAGGCCGCCGACCTGGCCCAACACGCGACACCACGACCACGGCGCGCCCGTGGTCTCGCCTTCCGTCGACGCGCCGACTTGATCCGCGTGAAATACCGGGGGCGGCGGTGGTTCCCCTTCGGCTTTCGGCGCGATGCGCGGATAATTGAACATCGGCAAAGCGGGCAAATCATCAATTCGCAAACGCGGCCCCGGCGCGGCCTCTTCCGACGCCTCCGTTCCGGGAGCGGGCGACGAAACGGCCGCCGACGCGCCGTCGGCGGGACGCGTCAACACGGCGCGCAGCGTCGCGATCAGCGCATCGCGCACGGCGTCCGGGCGGCGGAAACGCACTTCCTTCTTCGTCGGGTGCACGTTCACGTCCACGAGGTCCGGCTCCATGTCGATAAAGAGGAATACGGACGGGAAACGTCCCTTCGGTATCAGCGTGTGATACGCCTCGTTTAAGGCATAGCCCACCAACGGGGCGGAAGCGGGGCGTCCGTTGATAAACACGAATTGCTCCGAGCGATCCGAGCGTTGAAGATGCGGCATGCCGACATAGCCGCGCAGACGTATGTCGCCGTCCTCTTTGCGCACTTCGCGAACGTTCCGCACGTAGTCGCGCCCGAACAATTCAGCCAGGCGATCCAACAACGCCGCGTCCCCGGCGAGATTGTACACGGGCCGATCATCCACCGTCAGGGTCATCCCGATTTCAGGGTGCGACAACGCGTACACGAGAAAAGTTTGGCGGACGTGCGTCAGTTCCGTCTGGTCGGCCCGCAGAAACTTGCGGCGCGCCGGCACGTTGAAGAATAGGTTACGCACCTCGAATTGCGTCCCCGGCGGGCAGCCTGCATCCTTCACGTCGGCCATCTTGCCGCCGTTGATTTGAACTTCCGTACCGCTCACGGCGTCGGCGGGCCGGGTGATCAGGGTGAACCGCGACACGGACGATATGGCCGCCAGCGCTTCGCCGCGAAAGCCGAGCGTGGCCACGCGTTCGATATCGTCCACGTCCCGGATCTTGCTCGTTGCGTGGCGTTCAACGGCCAGTAATGCATTGTCGCGGTCCATGCCGTGTCCGTTGTCCGCCACCGCAATCAAGCGCTTTCCGCCGCCGCCGACCCGCACATCGATTTGGGTCGCTCCGGCGTCCAGCGCGTTTTCCATTAATTCTTTGAGAACGGAGGCGGGTCGATCCACCACCTCGCCCGCGGCGATCTTGTTCGCCACGTGATCGGAGAGCACATGAATACGCGGAATGACGGTGCTGGTGGACATCGTCGCGCAGTATAGCACAGCCACATGGAAATCAAGCCATGAGGCGACGGGGACAACGGATGAATTGAGCGTCAAAAGAGCGCCCTACCTGTTCGAACTTCAGCGCCCCAGTGCGACATGGATTTGTCACACGTGTGACAAATCCATGTCGCACCCGCTACGCGGTTGCCGGGAAGAGACGGGGTGTGAGGGCACGGGATTCAGCGTGGTGTCCCGGAAGTTCCTTGAAAATGTGGCCGCCGTTTGTCCCAAATATCGGACGGGACCCTCCGTAGGCGGGCCCTGAAGTTAAACGAAGCGCGTACTTCAGGGCGGGCAGGCAGGAGCCCGTCCCTCCAAAAACTATGGCAGATTAATGGAGGGACGACCTCCGTGTCGTCCCTGAACAGCCAAGAGATAGGGAGCTTATTCCCGGGACACCACACGAGATGCCGCCTCAAGATTCGATTAGCCGACCCGGGCCATTCTTAGACAGGCTCTACTCTGTGTAAAAGGCGCGCCCGTTCATTCCGGTTCAATCCGTTTGCGAACGGTATATTCCCCTACCGTCTCCTTGATCAATCCCGCCATGGCGGGGCCGACGCCGGGCACCTCTTGGATCTGCTCAAGGGACGCTCGGCGTAAGCGCGCAATGGATCCAAAATGGCCCAACACCAGTTCTTTCCGCTTCTCGCCAATCCCGGGCACGTCGTCGAGTATGGATTCGCGCAATCGTTTCATGCGCAGCCGCCGATGATAGGTCAGCGCAAAGCGGTGCGCCTCATCGCGAATCTGTTTGCAGACTTTTAGGGCGGCTGAATCTTCCGGAAGCCGGATGGGCGTCTCCGACACCTTGTACCCGTCCGCCGTGCGCTTGCGTTCATATGCCATCGCCATCGGATAGATTTCCTCGAACCGCTTGGCCAAGCCGACGGCGGGCACGTGTTCCAGGCTCAGTCGGTCCAGTTCGGCGCGCGCCGCGCGCAATTGCGTGATACCGCCGTCGACAATCACCAGATCCGGCAATGCGCCCTGCTCTTCCACCACCCGCGTATACCGGCGTCGGATCACTTCCGCCATCATGCGCGGATCGTCACTGCCCTCGACCGTCTTGACCCGGAACAGGCGGTAACGATTGCGTTGCGGCATTCCGTCCACGGCGCAGACCATGCTGCCGACGGCGAACGTACCGGAGATATTGGATATGTCGTACGTTTCAATCACGCGCGGCGGCTGCGCCAAGCCCAATACCCGTTGCAACTCCGCGACGCCTGCCCGCGCATCGTCCGCTTTGATGGCCAGCGTCTTCTCTCCGCGAATCCGGCGTTTGATCGCTTCCTGCAATAGGAACAGCGTGTCGCGCAAAGCCGCCGCGCGCTCGAATTGATGCGCCTCCGCGGCCTTCTCCATCGCGGCCCGGATCTCCTTCAACAATTCCGGCCGCTCACCCCGCATGAAGGCCAGCGCCTCATTGACCCGTTCACGGTATTGCTCCTGCGTCACCTTGGCGATGCACGGCGCGGAACAAAAACGGATAATGTCGTTCATGCAGTGCTTGTGATCCTGCGGACCGGGCTCACGCGGGCGGCACACGCGCAAACCAAATTGCTTTTCCACGAATTCCTTCGCGGCATAGACGGCGGCCGAGTTGGCGTACGGCCCGAAATAGACGGCCTGGTCGTCCTTCTTGATGCGGCATGTGGTGAAACGCGGAAACGGTTCGGTCGGGTCGACCCGCAACAGCAAGAACCGCTTATCATCACGGAACAGGACATTGTAGCGCGGACGATACTCCTTGATCAGTCGCCCCTCGGTGAGCGTGGCTTCCGCGTCGTTGCGTAATACGAGAAATTCGAAATCGGCGATGCTGCGAATCAGTCCGCGCAATTTGGGCTCGGCGGAACGCAAGGTGCCTTGTCGAAAGTAGGAACGGACACGACTGCGTAAGGAAACGGCCTTCCCGACGTAAATGATCTTCCCGTGTCGGTCGCGCATGAAATAGACGCCCGGCTTGTCCGGCAGCGTCTGCAGTTTCCGTTTGACCTGGTCAGGCAGTTGCATGCCTGCATTATACCGCATCTTTGGGCGTTGCGAGGGTGCCGTTATAGAATTCAACCACGTGCCCCTTCTCGACCAGCCAAGTCAACGGCTGCAGCACCTCGCCGATCTTCGCCGGGTCTTCCCCCGCCGCCGGCCGTACGCCGTGTATCAGGTCGTGACGTGAACACCCCGGATGCGCTTTCAACCATTCCAATACTTCGCGGATGGAGTCGATGACCTGATCCGGCCGGATGGGTTTGGGCTGGATGGCCGTCACAAAAGTTTCGCCGCCTTTGGCGTTGAACAGGTGCAGTCCCATACGCCGAAAGGCCGCGCGCAGCGCCCGTACGAGCGTGGTCGGAAATCGCTGTTCACGACCCCATGCCGCGCGCAACAGACGCACCAATCGCGGATCACGTATATCCCGGCTGACCTTTCCAGGCAGGACGACGCGCGCCACCTCCGCAACCTTGCCGGCCACCACACGTTCCGACACGTACGCCTGCGCCTGCGCCGCGTCCCACGCTTCCGCCTCGGCGCCCGCCTCCTTGAGCCGGTACACCGTATGTGTGCTCGCCTCTTCCTTCCAGCGCTCGATCAGTTCGGCGTCGCGCAAGGTTTCGATATTGCGCCGGTATTCGTCCAGCGCCATGTGCGCGAACCGTGTGCGATGCATCTCATCCACGCGCTCATTGTAACCGTGATAATTGGGCGGCCCAAGCAAGGCGCCGCTCAATCGACAACGCGCCACACAGACAAAGTTCCCGGCGGGCGGATCCTTCTGCACGGTTTCCTTCTCGAACAGTCGTTCCAACGCTTCGGCCGTCACCTCCTTGACCGCATCGGCGCGCTCGACAAACAGGAGGCCGGACCACCGCGACTGATACAGCTTCGCGGCGTACTGGCCGCCGGGCCGCTTGTGCGCCTCGACCTTGACCAGATGCCAGTCCGGATGGTGCAGAAAACGGTGGGCCAGTTCGGGCAAGGGATACGCGTGTTGCGCCGCACGAATGTCGGCGGCCATGGTCGCCAAGTGATTCTGCTCCGGGACAAAGGAAACCATGAACGGCAGTCGTTCCTCGCGTTCTCGCGGGGGCGGACGGCGATCCCGGCGCCCTTCTCTCGGTCGCTCGCGCGAAGGGCGCCGATCCCGTCTGTCCGACCGTCCGGACGGACGCCGGTCGCGACCGCGCGGACGTTCCTTGCGGGCGGGCGGCCTCTTTTCATCGTCGCGTTGAACGTAGGGATCGGGCGCGGGCGGCTTTCGCGCCCATGCGGGCACAAAGTTCAGGTCGAGCACCAGCGAGGCCACATCATTCGAGTCCTTCGTCTCAACGGGCTGCTTTGCGTCCGGGTTCATGATCTGAGTATGTATGGGGAATCTTGATGGGACTACAGTTGTAATAATGGGTTGTGCCCACCGACGATATCTATGAATATAGAGTGAAGCCTTTTTAAGCAACCGTTAATTATGAATACAGACACGCTACAGACCGTGCAGCCGCTTGAGAAGTATTCTTCCGCCATCACCTTGTCGGATATGGAGATCTTCATCTTCCCGGAATTGTTGTACAGCCTACTGCTCGCCAACATCATGTCCCCCCGTATCTGGGCCTGGCGCGACGATCCGTGGTTCGAGGGCATCGAAAAGATGACCAAATACCGGCGGGTCCTGCGCCTGAAGCAGTTCATCATGGACAACTACGAGTTCAATCTCGATCTCGACACGTGGGGCCTGACGACGAAGGACAAGGAATTGGCTCGTTTCCGCGGCACGATCGATGAGGACACCTTAAGCCGAAGCAACGCCCTGTTCGGGTATGAAGGCGACAAGTATTATTTCGATATCGATATCCGTCGCCATTTCGGCTTGGACAAGTACACGTCCGATATCATCCCCTATTGGAAGACGGAAACGGTCGAGGCCATGGACGCTTTCCGCCATCGCGAAGGCTATTCCGGCAGCGCCGGCGAATGTGTATCGCTTTCCACCCTCTACGCCGCCGCGCTGTTCATCGTGTGCCGCATCCCGCTGGAGGACATTTATATCATTGCCACCCCGCTGCACTCCCAGAATTTCGTCGACGTGCGCGAGGGCATCCTCACCAATAACCGGCGCGTGGTGACCAAGAACATGTGGTTCAACGGCACGGAGATCACCTACAAGGCGCAGCGCGCCATCCGCAACGAACAGATCACCATTGTCGCGCACAACACGGGTTATATCCACGCGGTGTATCCAGACGCCACGATCGATAAGGACGCCTACCGGCATTTCAAGGAACGCCTGCAATCCTTTCTTGTGACCGAGGTGAATGCGGAGATTGTCGCCAATTTTCTGCGACAGGAAAGTCGCCTGCAGACCTGTTTTCAGGTCGTTGGCGAATGCCATGGGAAGCAGCGCTACATACCTGCCGAACGGCTCTATGCGTATGAACACAACAGCCCGTATCGCGTCAGCGATCACACGCGGGAAAAACTGATCTGCGAAATCGATGAAGACGAGTTCTATCCCGACCCGATCCCCGGGCGGGTTTCCATCAATATCTTCGAGGAGTTCTTCAAGCAAAACAAGATCGATCTCTCCAAACCGGAAGACGTCGAGCGATTGCACGCACAGTTCAGTTGCAACAACGCGCACGGCGAAGAAATCCTCGATAGTTTGATCAGCTTCTGTCGGATCACGCCGCGCTATCCGGACAACGAGACGAAACAATCATTTGTTGAAACCGCCCCCGTTGAACTCTCCACGGACATGAGCCGGGACGAGGTAATCGCGTATTTGGAATCACAACGCAGCAGCTTGCCCGTCGCCGATCTGGCGTTCTACGCATACCGGGACATGACGCGCACGGATTGGGAGCCTTTCGTAAAGGCGTCCATGGAACGGAATCCGGTGTGCATTGAGGCAGCGAAGAAATGGGACGACGCCCGCGTCGTCGAACACGTGCAACGCCTGGTCAATGAATCGATCTATGACGGGCCGCGTCTGGCGCAACCGGACGAAGTATGGAATTTCGGGCGGGGCGACGGCTTGGAACGCGCGATTTGCCTAGCCAACATCTGGAAGGCGCGACATCCGAATGCAACGCTCGAATTGACCAGCGACGATGATGGCGCGCGGCTGCGTATCGACGATCAGGACATTCATTTCGCGTCCGAAAAGGGACTTTCCATTCAGCGAACGCTGTAAGAGGCGTCGATCGGCTAGAGGGAGGGCGACAAATGATCATTGATGTCCACACGCACCTCAACAATTACGACGAAGACCAGAAGCGCCCCGTCGAGGTGTGTCTCGAAGCCATGCTGGAGACCATGCGCGACAACAAGGTGGATCACGCCATGATCCTCACCTCGTACAAGGTCAACGAGCATCGGCCTTCGACGGCCGACGTCATCCGCGTCACACAGGACCATCCGAACCTGCATGTCGTGGCCGGCATTAGTTACCTCAACTATCGCGAACGGGATCTGCGCGAGATCGCAGATTATTTGAAGAGCGGAATCGTCAAAGGCCTGAAGTTATATCCGGGCTATGAGCCGTTCTACCCCTATGACAAGCGGTGTCAGGTCATTTATGATCTGGCGGTCGAGTTCGATGTGCCCGTCATGTTTCATACGGGCGACACCTACACGCCCAAAGGCAAACTACGGTACGCGCATCCGCTGAACATCGACGACGTCGCGGTGGATAATCCGCAAATGAAGATCGTCATCTGTCACGTGGGCAACCCGTGGGTGCGCGATTGCATGGAGGTCGTGTACAAGAACAAGAATGTATACGCCGACATATCCGGCCTGGTGCTCGGCGACTTCTCCTCGCATTTCGAGGAATATATGCGCAATCAACTGCGCGACATGATCCTGTACGCCGGCGAGCCGCGCTACCTGCTCTACGGCACCGACTGGCCCATTTCCAACATGGGCACCTACATCGATTTCATGAACAATCTCCCCATCTCGGAACGCGACAGGGAGCGCATTTTCTGGGAAAACGCCACGCATATCTTTAAAATCGACGGGGGCCGCGAACTCCCTTCGGATACTGGGCGAAAATGATAAGGAATCCCCCCTTTCACGGCCTGTTGAAAAAGTGTTGACAGAGTGTTGACAAAGGTGGGCGTTTTGCATATCTTATTACGTTGGAAACTAAACAAGTTCTCGCTTTAGATGGTTGTCGACTGTGTAAAAGCTATAATTGCAATTGCTTTCGCATGAAGCTGTTACTCACAAAATGCGACATTGTCGCCTGACTCCCATCTCCCCCTTATGAAGCGTATTCAAAACAGTTCCCTGCTGTGGTCCGCCGTGTTCGCCCTGTGGATGACCTTCTCGGTCGCGACGGTTCATGCCCGTGTGATTTTTCATGAAATCGCGTGGATGGGTACCGCCCAATCGGCGTCCGAACAGTGGCTGGAACTGTATAATTCAGGGGATAAACCCGTATCCCTGGACGGCTGGACCATTCGCACCGAAAGCGGGTCTGTGTCCGTGCAATTGGCCGGACGGTTGGCCGAGGGACAGACACTTTTCGTGGCGGCCGCGGAGGGCGACACCCTGATCGGCCTCCCCGTGCACCGCACCCTGGATGCCTCTTTGTCTCGCAACGGCGAGGTGCTCCGACTGCAGGATTCCAATGGCCGCTTCATCGACGAGGTCGACGGCTGGCATGCCGGCTGTTCGGACACATTCGCCACCATGCAGCGGGTGTACCCCTACTCAGACGGAACCTCCACGGACAGTTGGAAGACCTCCACCGTCCGCTATGACTACGGCTACGGCACGCCTGGTTTCCGGAATCCGCCCGAATCCGAGGGGCAGGAGCTGTACCAGGTCTATCACGATGTCAATACGCTGAACGTCTTCTTCAATCAACATGCCTTGGTGGAGCTAGCCTATGACGGGAACGAGGCGAATCATCGCATCAATCTCGAGGACCGGATCATCGAGCGTATCCGCCAGGCGCGGCACCGCATCGATATCGCCCTATACGAAATCAATCTGCCGGCTATCGTTGATGCGCTGATCGACCGAGCAGCGGAAGGCGTGGACGTCCGCCTGCTGATCGACGCCAAAACGCCAAGGGACGGCGAACGCAACGTGCGCTATCGTCTCATGCGCGTGTATCTGGAACAAATGCTCCGCGGCCGCGATGGGCGTCTTGGGTCGCCGGACAGCATCGCCATTTTTGCGAACTCACCCATTTTTGCCGTCGTCGACCCGGAATACCGTGTGCAATTCGGCCTGCCTGCGCACCCGGCGGATTTGCCCGACGTGACGTTGAACATCGGCAGCGGGCAACGTTCCGGCCCGTTACTGGTCAAAGGCGCCTTGGTATCGGATGATGTTTACTTCAGTCCCGGCGGGCAGATGCACAACAAGTTTGTGCTGATCGACGATTACCGCGTGCTAACGGGCAGCATGAACTTTACCGAAACGGGTATCTACGGCACTTTTCGGGACCGCAAACTCCGCCGACCGAACGGAAACTCAAATAACCTGATCGACCTGCATTCACCGCAGGTCACCCGAATCTATCGGGAGGAATTCAATCAAATGTGGGGCTGCAAATCGACGAAGCCCTGCCCGCAGAACGCCCGGTTCCGCAGTCAAAAAGAACAGGGACGTCTGGCGCATCAGGTGGCGTTGGGTGATAAGTCCGTACAAATTCTCTTCTCACCGGGTTACAATGTGGTGGAAGCCATAACCGACTTTGTGGATCGGGAAGCGCACGAATCCCTTTACTTCTGTATCTTCGCCTGGTCCGACAGCAACCTCGAAAACACGATCAAGCAAAAGTGGGAAGGCACGCCCTTTGATTCGGAAGGCGAACTGACCGGTTTCCGCCTGAAAGGCGTGTTTGAGCGCATCTTCTGGAATCAATGGTGGTCGGCCAATCTCAATATGGAAGGACGCACGGCCCCGCGCGAATCGGGTGCGAACCCGAATATCCGATGGCGCAATCCCCCGCCCATCTTCCGCGACCGTGAAAGGCGGAAGATGCATCACAAATATATGCTGGTGGACGCCGACACGCCGTATAACCCGACGGTGATCACCGGCTCGGCCAACTGGAGCCGGAACGCGAATGAGATCAATGACGAGAACACGCTGTTCATTCACGACGCGCGCATCGCCAACCAGTTCCTCCAGGAATTCTACGCGCGCTATCAACAGGCGGGCGGCGAAATCTACGAGGGGCATTTACGCACGGCTCAGCCCCGTTAAGCGCAGGTATGACTGAGACGGACCTCCGCGATCACTGAAGAGAACGCCATGCCGCTCATTGCGCGCATCCGTCCCCGCCATGTACAACACCTTGAATCCGTCGCGTCACGCCAAGTCCGTCGCGAATGGGCACGATTACGGATTCGACGCCGGGCGTGGTGAACATGAGGCGATTATACGCGCGAATTGCCTCCGTCGCTTCGTCCCGGACCGTGTCATCGGCGACGCGCCCACTCCATAGGACATTATCTGAAATCAACAGCCCGCCGGGGGCGAGCCGTTCGAGAGAGAGCGTAAACACATCCGGATACGCTTCCTTATCCACATCATTGTAGATCAGATCGAAGCGCTCCTCCGACTCGCGCAAGAGCTCCAGAGCATCGCCCACACAGAAATCGACATGCTCCCATATCCCCGCCTCTGTCAGCCAGTCCCGCGCTTTGTCCGCATGGTCTTCGCTCGTGTCGGTGCAGACGATATGCGCATCGGGCGCGCCGGCCAACAGCCAACACGCCGAATAGCCGAAACCGGAGCCCATTTCAAAAATGCGCGCAGGCTTCTGAATGGCGGCCATCTGCGCAAGATAACGGCCCGCCTGTGGGCCGATGATTGGAAAGGATTGCTCGACGGCATACGCCTCCATCGCGCGCATGTACGCCGGACGCTCCGGCAGCAAGGCGTCCAGATAGTCGGTCAATGAGTCAGGCAAAATCGGGTCCATGAGTTCACCTCTCGCAAGTCGGAGACCCTATCGCGCCGCGCACCAAAACTCAACTTGGATGTTGGATGTTTCCCCGGGCTCGGTGAGACCGGCGCCCTCCAAGGACGGGTTGGTGATTACGACACCACTGGAGGGACGGGCTCTGTCCCGTCCGAACATGGCCCCGATTACGAACAGGACGACACGGAGGTCGTCCCTCCAAGGATGCCTGTATCTACCCGGGGAGGCCAAGGCGCCCGCCTTTGCGAAAACGCTACCGCGAGGCATACCCGCCGAATCACCCCATGAATCATCTATTGCCAAATAGTTCGAACAGCGTATGCTTACCCCATGACTTTTTCAGGCAAAGGACTACAGACCACGCGAGTGGAACTCACTGATAATGATACGGTTACGGATATCCGCCCGTCGGTGGACGCCGCAGATCGCGGGCACGGCATGGGTAGTCGCCAACTCATGGAGAACTATCACGCCCTGATCCGCGCGCGCGCGATTTATTATCCGGTAGCCTACCTTTTCCAGCGCGAATTGGGCCGCGGACGCCAGGGCATCGTCTATCTCGGCCTTCGCCAGGGCGCGCGCGGCTGCATCACGCGTCACGCAATCAAATTATTCGATCCAAGCATCTACCCCAGCGCCAAAAAGTACTGGACCGATATGGGGCGTATGGCCATTCAGACGTCCCGCTTGCAAACCGTGCGCAGTCCTAACCTGGTCGCGCGCGATATCTATGAAGAAAGCAACGGCATCGGTTATATCCAGATGGAAGCCATCGACGGGATGGACTTGCGCTGCCTGATGATGCGCGAACATCTGGAACGGGCCCATGCGCGCAGCACGAAACAGCAATGGGCGCGGTTTACGGACTCCATATTCCGACTTGAAGGCGAACACTTTCAGATCCAGCCCGGTGTCGCGCTGTACCTCATGCGACAGGTTCTACGCGGACTGGAAACGCTGCACGACCTCGGCTTCGCCCACAGCGACATCAAACCGGCCAATATCATGGTGGACCGGCTCGGCTACGCCAAACTCGTCGATTACGGACGCGCCGTCATGTTGAACGAATCGACCAGCTTTCTCCTCGGCAGTCCGCTGTACATGGCCCCGGAAACGCATCGGCGCGAGCCCAGCACGGAACAGACGGATATTTACAGTGTGGGACTGGTCGGGTTGGAAATGTTGCGCGGCGAGCCGCTTGTAAACGCCTCCAAGATGACGGAATCGGACCTGCACGAGTTTAAACTGACCCTGCTTGAACGGTTGCCCTCCATGCTGCCGCCGCACGTCCAGCAGAACGAACACCTCGTGTACCTCTTTCAACGTTTTCTCGATCCGAACCCGGAACGCCGTTTCCCCAACGCCGAAGAAGCCGAATCGGGGCGCGACGGATTAACCGTCGTGCATAAACAACTTGCACAATTGGGGAAGGATACCGAATATGGACGGGAATTGAGCAATTACCTCGCGAAGCTGGTCAATCCTAAGTCCGATCAGATCGATGTGGACGACCTGATCAACTGCGAGCGGTAAGAACTGCCGGTTTATAACTGAAATTCAAGTGTACGAGAAGGAATACAATCGATGAACATATTACATATTTGCGCAGACCCGAATCCAACAGAGGAATCTACCTCTAAGCAGTTGGCGGTTTCCTTCTTTCGGACGCTCGCCGAGCGCAATCCGGACGTAAACATCACCAACGTGGACCTCTACGAAAATCCGCCGCCGTTCCTGGATTACCAGGCCATACGCGGGTTCTGGTTCCCTGTCTTCATCGCCGGCCATAAGCCGACCGACGATGAACAACTCGCCGGGACCTACGGGATTGAACAGGGCGAAATCTTTAACGAGTCGGACGTCGTGGTCCTGACCGTGCCCATGTGGAACTTTTCCGCGCCGGCCATCCTCAAGGCCTGGATGGATCAAGTGCTGTCTCCGAGTGTGACGTTTACCATGGATAAGAACGGGACGACCCCGCTGCACAAGGTTAAGAAACTAATTCTTCTCGTCGCTTCAGGCGAGATTCTGAAGGAAGACGATGAACGCGACGCCTTGACGCCGCTGATCACGCATTCGTTTGCCGTAGCGGGCATCAAGGATGTGTCTATTGCGTGGGCGGACGGACAGTACACCTTCAAGTATACCGACGCCGAACAGCGAAAGGCCATGGCCGTAGAGGCCGCCGAAGAGTTGGCCGAGGAAGTGGTCGAGGAACTGGCCGGCACAGCCTGATCGAGGCGCCATGCAGCGGAGCTGGTACTACTCGAAGGACCGCACCGAGCGACAAGGCCCCGTCTCGACCGATGAACTGCGCGAGCTCCTGAGACGGGGCCTATTACCCGCCGATGCGCTTGTCTGGCGCGAGGGCATGAGTGACTGGACCCCGGCCTCTGAACAGGCCGAATTGAGCGCAACGGCGTCCGAAGATATCGCCGCTTCGGCCACTCCGCCGCCGCCTCCTACGACGGCGACTTCGACAACGCCCGCACAGCCGGCTGCGACGCCTCAACCACCCGTCGCCGGGACCATCCCCACCAGTTTCGGCGGCTGGCTGCGTTTCGTCGGCATTGCCAGCATCGTCATGGGCACCCTCTATTGCGCGTCCTGTTTCGGGATCCTGTGGGGCGTCCTGCTCATCATCGGCGGCGTTTCCCTGCTCGGCGCGCGTACGGCGCTGAACAACGTTTCCGAAGTACCGCCGGCCTTCATCCCGTTCTTGCACAAACTCAATACCTTCTTCGTCGTTATGGGCGTGGCCTACATCCTCATGCTCGCCGGCGCCGCACTGGTCCTCATCTTTTATGGAGGGTTCATGATCGCAGCGCTGTCGAGCTTGGGTTAACCAGATGAACACGCCTCTATACTGGCAAGCCGACCGCACGCCCGCCCCGCTCATCTCCGCGCTCGAACGGTTGGCCGAACAGTATCCCGCCCTGCGCGGCAGTGAAGCGCACGGGCTCCCGCTCGCCTTCGAACAACAGGACCAACTCGACGGCCCCGTGGTCGAACAATCCGAACAGCGCGCCCTTATTCGCTACGCCACCACCGCCCACGCCCTGCGCGGGCTCGCCACACTCATGAGCGGACTGACCGAACCGGGCGGCGCGACGGCCGAACGCATGCCTTTCTCCACCTTCGGTATCATGCTCGACTGTTCGCGTAACGCCGTCATGCAACCCGCGCACATCAAACGCTGGCTCAACCAACTAGCCTTGCTCGGCTATAACATGGCCATGCTCTACACCGAAGATACTTACGAACTGCCGGGCGAAGAACACTTCGGCTATCTGCGCGGACGCTATACCACAGACGAATTGCGGGACCTGGACCAACACGCAGCCGCGCTCGGCATCGAACTCGTCGGCTGCATTCAAACGCTCGGTCACCTTGAGACCTTGCTGAAATGGTCTCCGTACTGGGCGATCAGGGACACTGCCTCCGTTCTGCTCGTCGACGACGATCGCACCTACGCGCTCATCGACAAGATGCTCGCGCGCTTTGCCGACGTGTATCGCTCGCGCCGCATACACATCGGCATGGACGAAACGCACGACCTCGGACGCGGCCGCTTCATGGACCAGCACGGCTACGAACGGGGCTATGACCTGTTCAACCGGCACCTCGCGCGTGTGCGCGACCTGTGCCGTAAACACGGACTGCAACCCATGATCTGGTCCGACATGTATTTTCGTATGGGCAACCCCACGCAGAACTATTACGACCCCGAAACGAAGATTCCCGACGAAGTCAAAGCCGCCATCCCATCCGAGGCGCAACTGGTCTATTGGGATTATTATCACGAAGACCAGGCCTTCTATGAAGACTGGCTGCAACGGCATCGCGATCTCGGACACGAACCCGTCATGGCCTCCGGTATCTGGACCTGGGGCGGCCATTTCTGGTACGCGCACCACAAGACATCCGCCAACGTCCCGCCGTGTGTGTGGGCCTGCCGCACAGCGGGCGTGAAAGACCTCTTCTTCACGTTATGGGGCGACGACGGCGCCTACTGCGAATTCGACAGCGCCCTCGCCGGCATCGCTTGGGCCGCTGAACTCGCCGTGTCAGGCGACGGGCCCGTGAACGAAAAGGCGTTGGCCCAGCGCTTCCGCGCGGTGTGCGGCGCCGACTGGCAACACGTGATCGAAGCGTCCGGGATCCAGACGGACATCAACCCCGCCTCATTGTTCTGGGACGACCCGTTGCTTGGGATCTACTGGAAAAACGAATCGTTGAAAGGCGCGGATCATTGGCAACGGGTACTGCGCCAATTCAATCGCGCGTTGCGCCGTTTGAAGCCCGTGCGCGAGTTGGAAGAACCCATCGACTTCGCGCATTGGAGCGCGATCGCCGCGTATCTGCGCGCGGTCATCAAATTCCGCGTTGCCCTCGACATCGCCTACCCGACACGCGACACCGACGCCCTTGCCAAGCTCTGTCGACAAGCGCGCCGCATGCCGCGCTTATTGGAGAACTGTAACCAGAGTTTTCGGCGACAATGGATGCGCCGCAACAAGGCGCAGGGTGTTGAGACCATCCAGAATCGAATCGGCGCGCGCAAACAGCGCTGGCTCGAACTCGCCCAACGCCTCGACGACCTGTTCGCGGGCCGGACCGCTTCCATCCCTGAACTCGACGAACGCTCTACCCAACCCCTCACCCTCTACACCCGCTGGCGCGACGTTACCAGCGGCGGGATTGGATAACCGCGACGAGGGCGTCGCGGCTCCATTTGCGG
>SKZA01000159.1 GCA_007127595.1 Kiritimatiellia bacterium | reverse complement strand
ATCGTGTCGCCGAAACAGAGGATCTTCTTCATAAACATGCACCGATCAAGCGTATAGCATATCAAATCCCGCCGAGGATGAAATGCTTTTCTGCCGGGCGAGACGGCCGCCTGAAAGTTTTACCCTGAGGCTGCGACATGATAGAACCTGTTTCATAACTGAATGGCGGCTCCGCAGAGCGTCGCCCTCCAGGCGGAATCTCAAAGCACTCTTCCGGCATGTGGAGGGCGAGGCTCCTGCCGAGCCGGGTAGGGCATGGTTACTGAAGAATACGGCATGAGTAATCAGACAACATATTCTTTGGCACAGTACGTTCGCGCTCACCGGAGGCGGATCGTTCTGGGTATTGCGCTGGTCTGCGGCAGCGTATTGATCAGTGTGTTCACGCCCTTCATCACACGGTTCGCCATCGATGATCTGGTGGATGGAGGCGTTCGCTGGTCGGCCGTCTTGCTGTACGCCTGCGCGTATCTGGTTGCGGCGCTATGCTCGGCATCGTTCGCGCTCTGGATGCGCAAGGTGCTGCTTTCCCTGGGGCACCAGATCGAGTACGAGATTCGCCGGGACGTCTTCGATCACCTGACGCGTCTGGATTACTACTTTTACAGCCGCGAACGGACCGGCGATCTGATGACCAAGATGACGTCCGATCTCAACTCGGTCCGCGAATTCGTGGGACAGGGCATCCTGCAGGGGGCGCGCACTTCCATCGGTTTCGTGCTGGCGTTCGGCGTGATGTTCGCCATTAACGTGCGCATGGCGCTGGTCATGTTGTTTCTGTTGCCGAGCACGAGTCTGTTGTTCTTCCTGCTGTTACGGATTATTCGCAAGCGATACGAAGAAACGCAGGAACAGTTTTCGGTTATCTCGAACTATTCCCAGGAAAGTTTTGCCGGTATTCGCACCATACGCGGCTACGGGATTGAGGATCGGCAGAACGCGTATTTTGCGAAACTGAACGAACATTACATCGACCTGAAAATGGCCTTGAGCCGTGTGGAACGTCCATTGTGGCCGGCGATGAGCATGTTGTTCAGTCTCGGCGTGGCGCTCATCCTCTGGATCGGCGGGCGGCAGGTCGTGGCCGGCGAACTCTCAGTGGGCGAGTTCGTCCAGTTCACGCAGTACCTCTTCATTCTGCAATGGCCGATGTTGGCGTTGGGCTGGACCATCAACCTGTTGCAACGCGGATTGACCAGTTGGAAACGGATCCAAAGCATACTGAACGCCGAACCGTTGATCCGCGATGAATCGGATGTCTCGACGAAGCCGGAGATCGTGCGCGGCGATATCATGTTCGACAACGTGCATCTCGAACTGGGCGGCATTCGGGCGTTGGACGGGATCAACCTCACGGTGCGGCAGGGTGAAACCTTGGCGATTACCGGGCCGACCGGCAGCGGGAAAACCGTCCTGGCCTGGCTTGTGGCGCGCTTGATCGAGCCGACCGGCGGACGGGTACTGATCGGTGGGCGCGACGTACGCACAATCCCCTTGGAAGCGTTGCGACGCTATGTCGGAATTGCGCCGCAGGAGGCCTTTCTCTTTTCGGATACCTTGGCCAACAACATCGCGTTTGGATTGGAGGAAACGGATCTGGAGAAGGTCTTCACCGCCGCGGAAGTCGCGGAACTGAAACCGGATGTGGAAACCTTTCCGGATCGCTACGAAACACTGCTGGGCGAGCGCGGCGTAACCCTGTCCGGCGGCCAGCGCCAGCGCACGGCCATCAGCCGGGCCATCGCGCGTAACCCGGAGATTCTGATTCTGGATGACGTCTTTTCCGCCATTGATACGCAGACGGAGGCCAATATACAGGCGCGATTACGACCCGTGATGTCGGAACGCACGACGCTGCTCATCAGTCATCGCGTCTCGGGCTTGCGCCATGCGGATCGTATCATCGTGCTTCAGAACGGGCGGATCACGCAGGAAGGCACGCACCGGGAACTGGTGGAACAACCCGGATACTATCGTGAACTGGATGAAGTCCAGCGGTTACAGGCGCGATTGGAGACATCGACATGATTGCGCCGGAACAGGAGCTGGAAGGCAAACTGTTTGACTGGGGCCTGACCCGTCGTTTGCTGGCCTATGTGCGTAAATATCGCGGAATCCTTGCGCTGGCGGTACTGGTCATCCTGTTCATGTCGCTGGTGAACAGTTTCATGCCCGTGGTGATCAAAATGGCCGTCGATGATTATCTCATGACGGGCGATGGCAATCTGGGCGTGGACGAACGCGTGACGGGTCTTACCCGGATGGGGTTCCTCTATCTGGGACTTGCCGCGGTCGGTTTCTTCATGCGCTATTTCCAGAGCTATCTGATGGCATGGACGGCGGAACACATCATCTTCGACATGCGCGCGGATATCTACGCAAAGATTCTGCGCTTGCCGTTGCGTTACATGGACCGCAATCCCGTCGGTCGCCTGATGACGCGCGTCACATCGGACGTGGACGCAATGCAGAAGATGGTGACGGACGGATTGGTTGGGCTTGTGGCGGACCTCTTTGCGCTGTTCGCCATCATGGGCTTCATGCTGTATTTGAGTCCGCGCCTCGCCGTAACGCTATTTGCCGTCTTCCCGGTCCTGTTTCTCGTCATGGCATGGATCAATCGCAACACGAGGCGCGCGCATCGACAGGTGCGGTTCCGGCAATCGGCGCTCAACGCGTATCTGCAGGAAATGATCACCGGCATGGTGACGATTCAGATGTTCAATCGGGAACGGCATGTACGCGAGCAATTTGACCAGCGAAACCGGACACTGCGCGAGGGCTGGATCGAGTCGGTGCGCTGGGTCAGCTACTTCTTCCCCTCCATGGAAGTGCTCAACGCCGTCTCGATCGCGCTGGTGCTGGGGGTCGGCGGCGCTGCGATCCTGGCCGGATCGGAGACGGTCACGATCGGAGTGGTGGTAGCGTTTCTCGCTTATGTCCGGGATTTCTTTCGGCCGCTGGAAGACTTGTCCGAAAAATCCACCGTCTTCCAGTCCGCCATGGCGTCGTCGGAGCGTATCTTCGGCCTGATGGACGAGCCGGAAGAGGTCCTCGACCCGGAGCAGCCCGTAGAGATCGATCATTTCCGGGGCGAGGTCGAATTTGAGCACGTGAGCTTCGCCTATGTGAACGAGGACTGGGTGCTGCGTGATCTATCGTTTCGCATTGCACCGGGCGAATCCATCGCCATTGTCGGCGCGACGGGCGCGGGCAAGACATCGATTATCAGTTTGATCTCGCGCTTTTATGACGTGCAGAAGGGCGTGGTGAAAGTGGACGGACGCGACGTGCGCGGGTATCGGCAGGTTGACCTGCGGCGGCGCATCGGCGTCGTCATTCAGGACCCGTTCATCTTTTCGGGAAGTATCGCCTCCAACATCGGCATGCATAACCCGCGTGTGACACGCGAGCAGATTGTGGAGGCCGCGCGCTACGTAAACGCGCATCGCTTCATCGAGTCGTTGCCCGACGGCTACGACACGCACGTGCAGGAGCGTGGCATTACCCTGTCCACGGGGCAGAAGCAATTGCTCGCCCTGGCGCGCGCGCTGGTGCAAAACCCGGATATCCTGCTCATTCTGGACGAGGCGACCGCAAACGTGGATACGGAATCGGAGCAGTTGATTCAAGACGCGCTGAAACGCATGATGAAGGGACGCACAAGCATCATCATCGCGCATCGCCTGTCCACGATTCGCGGCGTGGACCGCATTATCGTCATGCGGCACGGCCGCAAGATCGAAGAAGGGTCACATGCGGAGCTGATCCGGCAGGAAGGTTACTATCGCCGCCTGTACGAGCTGCTCGCACACCAGCCGGTGTAACACCCCGCAATTCCTTTGAAACACTTATGGAGTAACGCGCTCTTGTCCCGCCGTAGGCCCTGCGAAGGCGGATCCGCGCGTCCAGGTCACGCGGAAGCGTGACCCTCCAATGTGAGGTTATTTCTGAAACACCAAACTAGTTGCCCGTTGAAAAACTCATGGCCACATAGTCCACGCCCTCACGGGCGCGGCTACATTGCAGTTTTCTTAGTCGCCGCCGCCGTGAGGCGGTGGATGGCGCGCCCAACAAACGTTTTTCAACGGGCTGCTAGAGACTGGTGTGATGCACTCAACCACACCGCAGGCAGCGCACCTTGCCGAAGATGTCCTGCTCGTCGCCTTCTTCAATGGCGTAATCCAGCAGCACGCGCAGGGCTTTTGACGCGTCCGGTAGCGAGTGCTTCTGCGCCATACTTTCCAGCCAGTCCTTCTGATCCTGCTCAATGTCGAGTGACACGTTGACTTTGGATTTGTTCATATGGTCCTCCTGTTGTCTGAGTTAAACGGGGGCGCCCATCTTAAGCGTTGGACTTTGCTTCTTCTTTCACGTTCATGGGCAGTGTAACGCGGAAACACGCGCCGCCAAGCGGTGAATCCGTGACGTCAATTCTGCCGTGATGGGCTTGGGCGCATGACTGAACCGAAAGAAGCCCAAGGCCTTTACCATCTTGTTTGGTCGTATAGAAGGGTATGAAGATGCCGTCTCGTTCGTCTTCGGGAATGCCCGATCCGGTATCGTGTACCTCGATAATGCATGACCCGCCTTCCTGGTGCACGTGAATACGAATGCGT
>SKZA01000321.1 GCA_007127595.1 Kiritimatiellia bacterium | reverse complement strand
ATACTTGCCGAGGTCCGACCCCGGAACTACTCCGGAACTAGCCCGGATATTGCATAAAAAAGATGGTGAATTTCTTTTAACCTGTTAAGCTGGAGTTAGTTAGAAACGCAGCACAGGAGAAATTCACCATGACAGAGTGTAAGCAAATCGAATGGGCATTTCCAAGCGTTAAATCGAGGAAAGTGCGAGCTGATTTTCGCGGTGGAGCGATTACTTCGCATGGCGGGGTGCTGCTTCTGCGTCAGGCAGATCGGAAGCTCGGATTAACGCGTGAAGTGGCCCGGTTCATTTCGGATAAGCGAGTGGCCGGGAAGGTTGAGCATTCCACCGAGTCGCTTCTTCGGCAACGCGTGTATGCGATAGCGTGCGGGGAGGAGGACCTCAACGACCACCACCAGTTACGCAAGGACCTTGCCTTCCAAACAGCTACGGATCGGATTGCGGATTTGGCCAGCCCCTCGACATTGTGCCGTTTTGAGAATGAAATGGATCGGGAAGTCATGGTGACGGTGAACGAGCTGTTTGTGGAGCAATTCATCGCTTCTTATGAGAAGCCTCCTGAAGAGATCATCTTGGATTTTGATGCAACGGATGACCGGGTTCACGGCAATCAGGAGGGACGATTCTTTCATGGCTACTATCGTAATTACTGCTTCCTTCCGCTCTACGTCTTCAGTGGGTCGCAGTTGCTTTGTGCGTATCTTCGCCCTTCGAAGATCGATGCGGCCAAACATGCGTGGGCTATTCTATCGTTGTTGGTGAAGCGTCTGCGCCAGGCTTGGCCGGAGGTTCGGATTATTTTTCGTGGGGACAGCGGGTTTTGTCGGTGGCGGATATTGCGTTGGTGCGACAAGAAGGGGGTGGATTACGTAATCGGGTTGGCGAAGAACAATCGATTGAGGGGCTTGGGTGAGAAGCTCACGGAGGCGGCGGAAGAACGCTTTGAGGAGACCGGTCAGAAGCAGCGGTTGTTTGGTGAGTTCCGGTATGCAGCAGACACGTGGGATAAGAAGCGCCGGGTGATCATGAAGGCCGAGCACGGGGAGTTGGGCGGCAATCCGCGTTTCATTGTGACGAGTTTATCCGGAGATCCCCAACACCTCTATGACCAGATGTACTGCGCCCGTGGAGATATGGAGAACCGGATCAAGGAACAACAACTGGACCTGTACGCGGATCGCACGAGTTGCCATGCTTGGTGGCCGAACCAGTTCCGACTCTTGCTCTCCTCAATGGCCTACATCCTGTTCGACACCATTCGTCGTCTGGGCTTGAAGGGGACACAGCTGGCGCAGGCGACTTGCGGGACCATTCGCTTGAAGCTGATCCGCATTGGAGCGGTGGTGTTCAGAAACACGCGTCAAATCCGATTCCACTTATCCTCCGCGCATTCGGACCAGGAACTCTTCGGACTCTTGGTTAAGAGACTCGAATGAATCTTCGGTGTGCTGTCCCCGGCACCGGAAAAACAACGGTGGATAAGGACGGAGTCTGCCTACATCCCGTAGAACGCCGCATCCACACCCTCTAAAACACCTTCTTGCGCTTCTTTGCGACTCTTTGCGGCCTTTGCGTTAAAATCTCCCTGTTCGTGCAACATGCGGGTTAACCGCAAGAACAAAGCGCCAAACAGTGCACATATTTGTATTAGTATCTGTCATTACATACATATTTGTTGCAAAAACAGAATCTGTATACGAATGTGTCATTCACTCGCTGCTGTTTTATTCATTTCATTGTGAAGTAGTTATGACTTTTTTGGTTCCTTCTTCGTGGCTGTTGGCACGCCGATTGCTAATCCCGTCGCTGTCCTTTTGCACATGGTGTGCGTGGGGGCATCACAATCCATAGTTAAGGAGATAGCGCGATGAAGAAATCCGTTTTGGGTACGGTACTGCTGCTGGGCCTCCTCGCGGTCGTAGGTTTGCCGGTGGCAAGCTTGGCCGGTGAGGCGGCAAACGTGTCGGGCGCGGACGCCACTTTCGTGGCCAACAACACCTGGATGTTGGTGGCGACGTTTCTGGTGTTTCTGATGCATCTGGGGTTCGCTTCCCTGGAAGCGGGTATGACGCGGGCGAAGAATACGGTGAACATCCTGTTCAAGAACACCGCGATCATATCCATCGGCATATTGACCTATGCGCTGGTCGGGTTCAACTTGATGTATCCCGGCGAGTTTTCGTTGGGGCAATGGTTCGGTTTCGCCGGATTCGGTATCGGCGCCAGTCCGGAAGACATGATGATTACGGAAGACGGTATCGGGGTCTATACCTATTGGACCGATTTCATTTTCCAGGCGATGTTCGCAGCCACAGCGGCGACGATCGTATCCGGCGCGGTGGCCGAACGCATCAAGCTGCACAGCTTCCTGATCGTCACCACACTGTATGTCGCCTTTGTCTATCCATGGCTCGGCAGTTGGCAGTGGGGCGAAGGCTGGCTCGACCAAATGGGCTTCTACGATTTTGCCGGTTCCACCCTGGTACATTCCGTGGGCGGCTGGGCGGCTTTGGCGGGCGTGATCTTGCTCGGTCCTCGTATCGGCAAGTACGTGAATGGCACCTCGAAGGCGATCATGGGGCATAACATGCCGCTGGCCACGATCGGCGTGTTCCTGCTCTGGCTCGGCTGGTTTGGATTCAACGGCGGCTCGGTGCTATCGGCCGATCCCGAAGCGGTCTCCTTCGTCTTCGTCACTACGGCCATCGCCGCCGCAGCGGGCGTGATGGGCGCAATGACTCTCTCCTGGATCATCCAGAAGAAGCCCGACCTGACGATGGCCCTGAACGGCGCTTTGGCCGGACTGGTCGGCATTACGGCGGGCGCGGATGTGGTCAGCGTGACCAGCGCCGTCCTCATCGGCCTCATCGCCGGATTCCTGGTCGTGCTCTCCGTACTGGGCTTGGACCGGGCCCGGCTGGACGATCCGGTGGGCGCGATCTCGGTTCACTTGACCTGCGGCATCTGGGGCACCCTGGCCGTCGGTCTTTTCAGCACGGAATTCTCGTTTCTCACGCAGCTGATCGGTGTCGCGGCGTACGGCGTCACGGCGTTCGTGGCGGCCCTGGCCATTTTCGGCCTCGTCAAAGCCACCATCGGCCTGCGCGTCAGCGAGGAAGAAGAGCTCACCGGTCTGGATATCGGCGAGCATGGGATGGAAGCGTATGCGGGCTTCGAAATCTATACGACTCAGTAATCACAACCGCACTACATAGGGGAGTAAGAACATGAAATTGATTGTTGCATACATACAGCCGGAGCGCCTGAACGCGGTGAAACAGTCGCTCTACGAGAAGGAGATCTACCGCCTGTCCGTCATGAACGCGCTCGGATGCGGACAACAAAAGGGCTACCACGAAACCTATCGAGGGTCCGACATTGAGGTCAATCTCCTGAAGAAGATTCGCCTGGAAGTCGCCGTCAACGATGAGTTTGTGGAGAGCACGGCGGAGGCCATCATCAAGGGCGCGCGCACGGGCAAGATCGGAGACGGGAAAATCTTCGTACTGGATCTGCCCGAATGCATTCGCATCCGTACCGGAGAACGCGGGAAGGAGGCCATTGGCGGATAATTGAGTTTCGGGTGTTGTGTCGGCACGATGCGCCTTCATTAAATCTGGGGGATTGATGAGACACATCACCGACATGACACCCGAGCTCTTGCTGGAAGCAGCCGTTCGATAAAAGTTGCAATTCAGCCGTGCGGAAACAATGATATTGTCATTCTCGATGGTCGCGTGATGGGCACACGGCAATCGCGAAAAAATCAGGAGGAAAGAATAGAATGAAGAAGCTTAACAAGGTAGTTGCGGCCGGTCTCATGGCCGGCATGTTGATGGTGGGGCCCGCATCCGTACAAGCGGCCGAAGTCACGGTGGGAACGGACGTCGTTTCGTCCTACCTCTACCGTGGTATCACGCTGAACAGCGATGCGGTGGTCCAGCCGTCCGTGGACATTGCGCATCCGAGCGGACTCGGCCTGAACATCTGGGCGAACTTCGACCTCGGAGACGACGACGGCGTATACGAAAAACGCGAGTTCTCGGAAGTGGACTTCGACCTCTCGTACACGGTCGACTTCGACGCGTTCAGCCTGACGGTCGGATACATCGAATACCTGTATCCGTCCCAGACCGACGTGGCGGAAGATGCGGAAGGCGGCTTGACGGTAACCCGTCTGGCGCCCGATCGCGAAGCGTATGTCAGCGTCGGCGCGGAACTCGTGCCCGGCCTGGATCTGGGCTTGACGGTCTATCAGAGCATGGCCAGCAGTGATGGCACCTACGCCGTGCTCAGCGCCGGGTACGGTCTGGAAGTCATTGATGGACTGACGCTCGGCTTGAACGGGTCCGTCGCCTACGGCGCCAAGGAAGCAACCGGCTCGGCGCTGCTCGGCGAACCGAAAGCCGGCTGGCATGACTACCTGGTTGGCGTCAGCGCCGACATGGACGTGGCCGAAGGCCTGTCGGTCAACGCGTTTGTCAACTACGTCGGCGCACTGGACTCGGATGTCCTGCCCAGCGAGTTGGTTCGCGAAGATGTGTTCGGTGGCGTGGGCGTGTACTACACGTTCTAATTCGAAAACCCTAATCATCAATGCAAAGCCCCGGCCGTACGGCCGGGGCTTT
>SKZA01000165.1 GCA_007127595.1 Kiritimatiellia bacterium | reverse complement strand
GATGTCGTGGTGCGGAGATTGAGGGAGAGTGTATGCTGTGAGAAATGATAGGGAAGGAGGATGGTTATGAGTGAGATCAAGGTTACGAAGAGTCCGGCGAGGGAGGAGTTGGATACGTTGGGTGTGTTCGATTGGCCGATCTGGACGAAGGAGGTTTCCGAGTTCCCATGGAGTTATGACAGCGAAGAGACCTGTTACATCCTGGAAGGCGAAGTGGTGGTGACACCGGACGGCGGTGAACCGGTGCAGATCGCGAAGGGCGATCTGGTGACGTTCCCGAAGGGTATGTCGTGTCGCTGGAATATCCGGCAGGATATTCGGAAGCATTATAGGTTCGGTTGAGTCGAGCCCGGCCGATTTTTTTTAACAGAAGCTCGCAGAGAATGGGACGGTATGGCAGGCGCCTTGAGTCAAGTCCGCGATTTCTCTTCTTTTTTGGGGTGGCGTTGAGCGTTGGATGGTGGATCGTCAGTCTGCGTCGGCGATGTGCGTGTCGCCGTCGGGCCGCAGAACGAGTTCGGTGTCACCGCGATAGGTGGTGATGTGGGTTTCGCCGTTGGGGCGCAGTCGAATCATGACCGCGCCTTCCTCGCCGGTTTGGATTACGGTCCGGTTTGGATCTTCCGGGGTCCATGCCCGAAGCTGTTCGTGCGTGAGGGGACGGTCGCCCGTGACGATGAGTACCTGCGGGCGGGTGCGAAGCAGGGCGGTGCGCAGCCAGCGGAAGTAAGAGGTGAACTGGCTGAGGTTTGGGACCACCATGATGTCGCTCGATGTCGTATCGACCATTGCTTCGAAAAGCGCGTCCGGTGTGGTGTCGGTGATGATGACCCAATCGAGCCCATGGATGTTTGCGTGCAGGATCGGGGTCAGTGCGCTGCTGGCAAAGCGTCGCGGCATCTCGGACGGGCCGGGTAATTTCCGCAGTTTTACGTTGGCCCAGGACGGCAGGGTATCGTCAGCGATGACGTTGAGCGGCACGCCGAGTTCGTGCGCGCGTTCGCGCAGCGTTTCGAAGCCCTGCTCGATATTGACGGCCCAGTAGGTGCCGCGTTGAGCCTGTTGCACGAGATAGCTGTCGCCCAACGCTTCGGGCAGTGTTTGTCCGGGTTCGGGCAGGACGGGCAATAGAATTTCCTTCACTTGCATGCGCGGGATCAATTCGGATGCGCCGCCGATGCCGGCGCGTGCGTCGGGCGACGGGACGATGAGGGCGTCGACGTGCATGGCGCCCATGCCGCGCAGGCTGTCGAATACAAGGCGCCCGCCCGCGAAGGTTCCGCCTGCGTTGATCAGTCCCGCGGTTTGGGGACCGACCATGGTGATGATGGGATGGCGGCCGTCGGCGAGGATGCGTATTTGGCGTATGGCCGGTTCGTCGACGGGCCGCTGTATGGCCGGGTACAAGACGAGCGCAAGCGGAATGATAACGATGAACCGTCGCGCCAGGCCGCCGGGCCCCGGAGGCACCAGGCGATAGAGCCAGTTCATCACCCACGCGCGGTTCCCTTCCAGAGCGAGGAAAGCGCCGAGCGAGAGGTAATACGTAATCATCCAGAAGCGGGTTGGCATGGGGGTCGCCGGATACGGGAAGACGGACGAACCGCCGTAGGCGAGCCAGATGAACGCGTCGCCGCTCAAGGAGGCGGCGGCGCCGAACGGGATGGAAAGCCATTCGCCGATGATCGGGATCATGCCGATCAGACCGGTGAGCATCCCCAACTGCACCACAACACCGACCAGCGGGATGGCCAGCAGATTGACGAGTACGCCGGCGACGGGGAACAAGCCGAAGAACCAGGCGGACATCGGGATCATCATGCCGAACTGAATGGCCAACTGGGCGGCGAAGAACAGGCGTACGAGACCCGGGATGCGTTCCGGGTTGATGGACCACATCGCGGGAAACATGTTGTTGAGTCGCGTCCCGGCGAGTAAGGCGAGCCATAAAGCGCCGAGATAGGCGAACAGGTTGGCCGGCTGTAAGAGCCAGTCCAGGTGCCAGCCCGCCAAGCGCAGCAGAAGGGCGAACCAGATGGCGGCGAAGAAGACCGAGAATCCGCGCAAGGCGCAGATGAGCCGGTCCAAAGGCGGCGCAATGACGATAAGCGACAGGACGGCGCCGTATGACAGGAGGAAGCTGGGCGCGAACAGTACCGTAGGATTTCGCATGAGAATGAAGAACGACGAAAGCGAGAGCCCGATGACCGTAGCTACGCGGAACCCGCTGCGCAGGTAGGCGATAGCGATCAGCACCACACTGTTCATGATCACCGCGCGCACACTGGACGGGCGCGCGCCGGTCAGCAAGGCGAACAGGATGAGGAACAGGATCAGGATGGGTACAAACTGTCGGGGCTTGGCGCCGGTCATACGGAACAGGGCAAAGAGCATGACGGCGATAACGCTGACGTGCAGACCGGAAACCGCGAGGACGTGGCCGACGCCTGCATGGCGCAGGGTGGTGGCGAGGTCCTGGCCGCGAAACTCCACGTTTTCAACGGAGCGCCGCGCGCCGAGCGTGGCGGCGGCGGTCAGGCGACTGGCCGGGGCGCGGACCCGGGAACGGTACGTGTCGAAGAACGAGGACTTCGCGGCGAGCGCGATTTCCATCATGAAATGGCCGCGACTTTCCTCGAGCACCTTGGCCCCGTTGACATGCGTACGCAGCCGCGTGTCTACTCCGGTTTGCTGGAGGAAATATCCGTAATCAAAGGTGTCCGGGTTCAGGGGCGGATCGATCGGGCGATAGGGCGCGCTGACTTCCATGCGCCAGCCGTAGGTCGAGGGAAGGGCCATTCGGTTGAATGTGTCATGTGCTTCCGGGTCATCTTCACTTCGCACGAAGACCCGGACGAGCAGGCGCCCGCGCGTGACGGGCATCCATTCCGCGTCTTCCTCATCGCCGACCCGCATTTCGCGCACGCGCAGTTCCACGTCGAGCTGGCCCGCGCCGCGTATTTCGGGTTCGGCGGAGACTTGGCCTCGAACCGTGAGGGTTTCGTTCGGTTCGACCGTTTGCAGGATGTAGCGTAGCGTCCCTTCGGCGGGCGGTCCGACCACGTCCATGGTACGGAGATATCCGAGCGGCATGGCGCAGAGGAACGCTGCGGCGCCAATGGCGAGTTTGGGCCACGGTTTCCAGTTGCGTTCGGCCAGGTAGCCCGCGCCGGTGGCGAAGGCGCCCACGGTGGCCAGGGCCCAGAGGTATAAGACCCCCAGTTCATAGCCTTCCGCGGCGACGACAATGCCGCCCATCAACCCGATTGCCAAACCGGCTGCACGCCACGCCATCATAACATTCGCTCCAGATCATCCACGGTCACATCATCGGCGTCGTCCGTTTCCGTGGCCGCATCGATATGCGGGAAGAAGTCGGCATTGCTGTCGCGCACAGGCCCGGGCCGATAACCCGGAATGGCGGTGATTAGCGTAAGGCCGAGGACGATGGCGCCCACAAGGATGATGCCCAATCGTTTGCTGCCCCGGTTCCACGTCGATGAAGAAACCGCTGAAATATTCTTTACGGTGGCGACCGGATACCCTTCGGCTTCGAGGCGCGAGGCCAAGTAACGGTTGTATTTGCCGAAGTCCGACGCGCTGACCCGGCTCAAGATGCGTTTTGGAAAATGGGGATTCGATTCAGGCCGACACACGGCGGCGCCCGCGTGCCCGCCGTCGCTGGGCCCGCCCATGGCGGGCATGAGGCTACCGAGATTCAAGGTGGTATCGGCTTGATCGAGGCGGCGCGCCACCATCAGCGAGGAACTCCACGAATAGAAGACGTATTGGGCTTCCGGATAGTTCGCCCCGAAGAATTCGATGGCTTTGCCGGTCGGCAGTTTGGGTTTGCCGGGATCGGGGTAAGCGGCCAATGCGCTCAAGATGGTGGTCTTCCCGTCCGCCAGCTTGATCAAGTAGGTGTTTTCGCGGAGCGTTTCCGCGGTCGCATCGATATCCTCTTTCCAGACTTCGGGTAGCTTGGCCCAACCGCGCGCTTCGAGTCGTTCCATGGCGTCATCGTTTTCCATGGCGTCGACGAGGAGCTGGCCCAGCTCAACTTTACAGATACCGCCCTTAATCAGGTCCGTCAGCAGGATGCCAAGTTCCGTGCGGTCCCGCACAAAATCTTCCCCGTGTGTGGCCACGCGCAGCCGGCGCGCGCCTTCGGTATCGTCTTTGGTGCCTTCGATCAGGTTTTCGTAGATCATTTCCGCCGCGCTGCGCAGCTCTTCATCGGCCTGTTCAATTCCCTGTTCGGGACCGCCGAGATCGTAGAACTGCAGTTTCCCTTCATCGATCAGTTCTTGCAGGTTCTGTTTCCGTTCCGGCAACCAGGGATGGTGATCTTCGAAGCGGATTGTATGCACGTCCTTGTCGTGGAGATAACGGATATTTTCTTCGAGTTCCGGGAACGCGCCGATCGGCAGGTCGGCCAAATACAAATCAGCCGGGGCGTGCTGCTCGAAGTCGTGCATCGGTTCGTGATAATTGATGAACACAAACCGGTATTCGCGACCGTAACGGAAGGGTTCACCGGCGCGTTTGGCTTCGCCGCCGAAATGATGCGCGTACATGGCCGCGCTCGCCACGGTATCGAGGTCGCCGCCGGTCTCGTGCATTTCGCG